>JBDSJK010000319.1:0-8122 GCA_039917535.1 Burkholderiales bacterium | reverse complement strand
AGCCACCCTGCGCTTGACAACACTACACGCATGCCGTGGTTCATGGTCCGTGTGCGGTTTCGCACGAAACTCGCGGCTTCCATCGAGCGGACATCCAACATCAAGCTTTGCTTGCTGTTGGATGCCGCTCATATCAAACGAAGCAGCTCACTCATAACCGAACGCCAGTAGAATAGAACATGCGACGTAAGTGTCGCATTTTTTAACCGAAAGGAGATCACATGAATACGATGGAGATTGCCAAGCAATTGGTGGAGCTTTGTAGACAAGGGAAAAACACGGAGGCACTGGACACTCTCTTCGCTGATGACGTGGTGAGCGTGGAAGCAGTTGCGATGCCGGGCGGGCAGCAGGAAGCGAACGGCCTCGCGGCGGTAAGGGGAAAGGGCGATTGGTGGCGTGCCAATCACGAGATCCATTCCGCCTCGGTAACTGGCCCTTGGCCGCATGGCGACCGGTTTATAGTCGGATTCCAATATGACGTGACGAACAAGCCTTCGGGAAAGAGAATGAAGATGGACGAGGTTGGCCTCTATTCCGTCCATAACGGAAAGATCGTACGTGAGGAGTTCTTCTACGACATGGGGATGTAGCCGGACGTTTCGCTTGGAAGGAAGGTTCGCATGGCCCGTGCCCACGTGCCTTCCTCATCAAATTACGCGAATTGTCTTATCGGTGTTACAAATTATTCGTAACGAACGGGGAAAACGACGCGAAATGTCGTTCCTTCGCCTGCAGCCGTCTGCAATTCCAAGCTTGCGTCCAGCAATTCGCACAAACGCTTCACGATCGATAGCCCGATTCCTTCGCCCAAGGGCTCCTTCGCGGGTAAGTGTGTCGACTGCGACGCAAGGGTTGGGGCGACGTCAAGGCTGTCTCGACCGGTTTCAAGCGCGCCCGTGTCCGCCACTTCTTGGGCTACATCTGTTGCGTGTTTGAGCTCGCGGGCGAGCGGACCCAACTGGCTCACTTGCACGCCCGGGCCCGTGTCCTGTACACATAAGATCCAGCGATCACCTTTCTGTTCATCTTCTAAGCCCCAAATTAGTCTCACTGCGCCACGCTCTGTATACTTGAGTGCGTTGAGCAGCAGGTTCTGAGCGATGCGTATGGTCTTGACTGAATCACCGTTGACAACCAGGCTGGCCGGGCCTTCTGCATCCAAGCGGAGTCCTCGTTCGCGTGCCGGCGATTGATGGTTGGCGCATAAATCCTGCAATAATTTCGCCGCGTCGAATTGGCTTACGCTGCGGCGCTCCTGTCCCGCCTCAAGCCTGGCCAAATTCATGAGGTCGGTAAGTAAATCATGGAGGGAGCCGGCGCCCTTTTGTAGCATCGTCAAGAATTTCGTCCGGGTTGATTCAGGTACAGCGTCTTTGTTAAGACCGGCGGCGGCATTCGTAACGACACCGAGATTCCCGCGTAGATCGTGCGCTGCCTCGTGCCACAACGCGGCGCGTTGAACTTCCAACTCGTTTAGCTGGGCAAGCGCTTGTTCGAGATCGCGTAAGCGTCCGGCGGCCTCGGCCTGTTGCAATCGCGAGTAGCGCGTTACGCTTTCGATGACGCCCTCACTACACAGTTGCGCAAGCGCTCGACGCGCCGCGGGCATAACCGCAAAGGCAAGATCGGAACGTGTGGCTTCATAGCGTTCAAGTTCGTCCAAAATACACAGCTGCAAATGACCCCATTCGCGCATTACTTCGCGCTGGTCATAGCCTTGCTGCCAGCGCTGAGTGCCATGCTCGGCCGCGCTTTTTCGTTCCTCCTCAGTTGCCTCAACTTGTTTGCCGCGCTGCGCGGCGAGCAACTTGTGTTGAAAGGCGTCGAGAACATCGGGTACGTGGTCGTTAAATTGCACACGGGAAAGATTGGTCGCGGTGGTGAGTTGCGGATCGGCCTCGGTAACTTGACGCCAACTGAGCAAGATTGCTTCGCGCCGTGACGCCAAATGATCGGCCAGCTCGGCAAACTGTTCATGTGTCACTTCGCTCTAACCATGTCTTTCCCCGGACTATAAAATGATGTACGTCCATTGATGATACACGAAGAGCCTACGGTGGCTTTATGTCGCGGTATGCTATTCCCGACAGCAAGCGTAGTAACATGCTCCCATGCTTAATGATCGACGCAGTTGCGTAGCTGGCCCAACCTGTTTGTTTATGGTGAATATTCGTGATTGGAAACAAGAATTGCTGGGTGATCATGTTGCCAAGCTAGGGTAAGCGATCAACATATGACCCTGGAATACGGTTCACTTCTTCCGCGCTTGCCTGCTATGAAGGGAAGGTGCAATGAGTCAACTTGTCAGGGGGATTCCCCACAATGCCCCGGGCGTGAGCCAGTCCGAGGCTTGGCATGCCCTTGAAATCGCCGAGGCTGCGCAGCGCCTGGATGTCAACCCGTCCACGGGTCTGGCGTCACCAGAGGCGGCGTCGCGACTGGCGTCCGTAGGCTTCAACCGCCTCGCTGGCCAACCGCCGCGCTCGCCTTGGCTGCTGTTTCTAAGCCAATTCAAGAGCGTTCTGATCCTCGTCTTAATCGGTGCTGCCACGCTCGCAGCGCTGATCGGCAACGTCAAGGACGCCAGCGTGATCCTCGCGGTGGTGGTCATCAACGCAATCGTCGGCTTCTATCAGGAGTACCGGGCGGAACAGAGCCTCGCGGCCCTGAGAAAGATGCTACCCCTGCGGACCCATGTTCGACGCGACGGCAAGAAGCTCGACATTGATGCCGAGACCTCGGTGCCCGGCGATGTGGTGCTATTGGAGGCTGGCGACCGCGTTCCAGCGGACGGCAGACTGGTTGTTGCGGCGAATCTCGATATTGACGAATCGACTTTGAGCGGCGAGTCGCAGCCGGCCAGCAAGCTGGTTGCGGCGCTCACAGCGCTCGATCTGCCCTTCGCCGACCGGCTCAACATGGCGTACATGAACACCATGGTGACCCGCGGGCGGGCGGAAATGGTTGTGACGGCCACCGGCATGCGGACCGAGATGGGGCAACTGTCCCAACAACTCGCACTGACACCCGAGGCGCCAAGCCCGCTGCAGGCGCAACTCGATCAGCTCGGCAAGCGGCTTGGTGTGGTGGCCTTGACGCTGGTCGGTCTGCTGTTTCTGATGCAGCTATTTCGGGGTGTCAGCCTCACACATGCGATCCTAGACGCTATTGCGCTGGCTGTCGCCGCCGTGCCGGAAGGCTTGCCCGTCGTCGTGACGGTGACCCTTGCACTGGGCATGCATCATATGGCAAGACATCGCGCCGTCGTCAAGCGCCTGGCGAGCGTGGAAACACTGGGGTGCACCACGGTCATCTGTTCCGACAAGACCGGAACGCTAACGCTCAATCAGATGACAGCGCGCGCGTTCTTTTTTAAAGGGCAGCGATTCGATGTTACCGGTGAGGGTTATGGCACCACCGGTGCGGTTCGCCCCGAAAACGATCAGACCCCGCTGCCGGACCTGGCTGCGCTGCTGGTGCCCCTGGTTGCCTGCAACGACAGTCGTGTTGACGAGGGGCGAGCGATCGGTGACCCGACGGAAGCCGCACTGTTGACGCTCGCCGCAAAGGCAGGCCTCGACCGTGAAGCTGCGCTGGCAGAGTGGCCACGCATCGCCGAGCTCCCTTTTGACTCCGCGCACAAGTTCATGGCCACGTTCCACCGCGAAGGTGAACGCATACGGCTGTTCGTCAAGGGTGCGCCAGACGTGTTGCTGGCGCGCTGCGGCAAGTACCCTGCGGCAGACCATGACGTATCCTTCGACAGCGCGCTCAGGGATCGAATTACCGAGGAATACAGCGCGCTGGCCTCGCGTGGGCTTCGGGGCTTGCTGATTGCGTCGCGCTCGCTCTCTGCCGATGAGTTTGCAACGCATCAGGAACTGTCGGTATGGGTGTCCGACCTCACGTTCGTCGGTTTGGTCGGACTGATGGATCCGCCCAGACCCGAAGCGAAGCAGGCGATTGCCAGCTGCAAGCTGGCAGGCATCGCGGTCAAGATGATCACCGGCGACCATCGGGATACAGGCATCGCCATCGCTCGGGAACTCGGGTTGCAAGGTGGGGCCATGACCGGCGCGGAGCTTGACCAGTTGGATGCCCGCCAGCTCGCCGAGGCCGTTGACGGCATCGCAGTCTTCGCCCGCGTCGCACCGCAGCACAAGGTCAAGATCGTGCAGGCGTTGCGCGCCCAGGGGCACGTGGTGGCGATGACCGGCGACGGCGTAAACGACGCCCCTGCCCTGAAGGCCGCTGACATTGGCATTGCCATGGGCATGACAGGGACCGAGGTGGCCAAGGAAGCCGCCAGCATGGTGCTCACGGACGACAACTTCGCCACCATCGTCAGCGCGGTCAGGCAAGGCCGTGCGCTCTACGACAACATTCTCAAGTTCATCCGCTTCCAGCTTTCAACCACGGTAGGCGCCATATTGACCGTACTCTTCGCGCCGCTCATGGGTTTGCCGGAGCCTTTCAATCCAATCCAGATCCTGTGGGTCGCCATGATCATGGATGGCCCGCCTGCGGTGTCGTTGGCGCTGGACGCGGCGCGCGCTGGGATCATGGGCGAGCCGCCGCGCCATCGCTCCGAGCCGGTGCTGCCATGGTCGCGCCTGGGCAGGGTCGTCGCGTTCGGTGTGACGATGATGCTGGGAACGCTCGCTGTCCTGTACTACGCATTTAACACCGGCAACGAACAGAGCGCGCTGACGCTCGCTTTCACGACGTTCGTGCTGTTCCAGTTCTTCAATGTCTTCAACGCACGCGTCGAGAACGGTTCAACGTTCACCACAGGGTTCTTCAAGAACCGGATGCTGTGGTGGTCGCTCGCCGCCGTCATCGGCCTACAGGCCCTGGCAGTGCATTGGCCTCCAGCGCAATCGATTTTCGGAACGACGGCTCTGAGTGCGACTCAGTGGGCCATGGCAGTCGGCGTCGCCTCCTCGGTACTGATTTTGGAGGAAGGCCGCAAAGCGGTCGTTCGGCTGTTTCCACGCGACAGCCACGCATGATGTCGAGGTCGTGGCGACCGGCGCTTGACAGGTCACGGTACCGATCGATGGGTTCGATCGGCGCGCCCCTCAAGGGTTGTAGTGGTCAAGTAATTTCAGACCCCTCGCTAGGTTGTTGGTCTGCCATTTTCAATTCTTAAGCATGGGGCGGCAGATAACCCAATGTCGAGTGCAGGCGTGCGCGGTTGTCGAAGCCGACGATATAGTCGGTGACGTCTCGTATTGCTTCCGCATGGTTGGCGTAGTCACCCTGCCAGACACGCTCCCTCTTCAGATTCAGGAAGCGCGTTCCATGACGGCATTATCCCAACCGTTTCCCTTCCGGCTCATGCTTGGAGACGACTTAGTCGCTGAATTTTGTTTCAATTGTTTTTCGTAATAATCCTGCTCGAATTGCTTTGGTGATCGATAATTGAGCGAGGAGTGCAACCTCACCGGGTTGTAAAACATTTCAATGTAAGCGACGAAGTCTGCTTTGGCGATCTCGCGCGTTTCATAAATCTTCTGTAAATAGGCTCGTTCAGTCTTGAGTGTTTTCCAAAAACTTTCCATCGCTGCATTGTCAAAACAACTTCCCTTGCCGCTCATGCTCGGTTGCAGGCGATAATGCCTGATGCTTTTGCGCATGGCCTTTGCAGCGTACTGACTACCCCGGTCGGAATGGAATATCGCCCCCGGCTCCGGAGGCTTGCGAAACCATGCCATAGTCAGCGCGTCCAGGACTAAATCGGTGGCCATTCTGGGTTTGATCGCCCAACCAATGATGGCCCGGGTATACAAATCCATGACCGCCGCTAAATACAGCCAGCCCTCTTGGCTACGAATGTAAGTGATGTCGCTCACGAAAGCCTGGTTTGGCCCAGTCGACGGGTGTTCGGGTTCGGCGAGCCGGTTAGGGGCGATCGGCTGTTTGTGATTGGAATCAGGGGGGCCTTAAATTTCCGGCGCGTCTTGGCGCGAATGCCGTGGGTGCGCATTAACGCTTTGATCCGATTCAAGCTGCCCTCACTGGTCCCCTTTTCGGGATAACCGTGCTCAGCTTTCAGTACGGCGTGAACCCGCGGGGCACCGTACACGCCACCTGAACCGTGGTGAATGGTCTTGATCAAAAATAGCAAGCGCTGCTGTTCGAGCGTGCGCGGTGCCGCTGCACGATTTTTCCAAGCGGGGTAGCCCGAGGCACACCCCCCCGGGTGTCACAGGCCCACTCAAGCGGATAGCCACGCAAAGGGGCTTCTACGAAGGCGTATTTCACTTGTTCTCCCTGGCACAGTACGCCGCGGCCTTTTTTAGGATAACTCGCTCCATCTTCAATCGTTGTACTTCTTGTCGTAACCGGCTCAGTTCTTGCTGCTCGGCCGTTACACGCAATCGTGCTGCACCACTTACCAATGCGCCCGCTCGATATTTCTTTGCCCACGCTTGAATCAATTTCGGCAGCACGCCCAATTGTTTTCCCGCTTGCGCAAAGCTATAGCCCTGATCCAATACTAGCTTCGCCGCTTCAATGGCCCTAGGCCACCCCGTCGTAAACTCCGCTGTGAATTGCCGACGCTTCAATTTCTCCCTCTTCGACTCCTTTCAAGGTCCCCTATAAATTTACCTCGATTAAGGCGTCTATTGAAAGCTTACAACATCACAGATCAATCCTATGCTGAAGGGCGGGATGAACTATTACGGCCGCTTCTACCGCTCGGCGTTGTATGCGGTGTTCGACTTGTTGAATCAGTGCCTGGTGCGGTGGGTGCGTCAGAAATACAAGCGCCTCAAGTACAAGGTGAGTCGAGCGCGGACGTGGGTGGTCCAGATCCGACACCAACAAGCGAGCCTAATGGCGCATTGGACCTTGGCTCCTAACGGTGGGCAATAGGAGCCGGATGAATCGTGAGATTCACGTCCGGTTCTGGGCGGGCCTGTGGGTGAGATTCCCGTAGGCGACTCAACTACGGAAGAAGCGCAGCGCATTCCGGGATAACATACGCCCATGATCAACTATCGCCGTAGCCGCGTAACTGGAACAACATGTTTGTTTACGGTGAATATTCGTGACCGGAAACAAGAATTGCCGGGTAATCGTATGTCGCGTCATTGATGGGCAAGACGAATTCGAGTAAGGTGATGATCATGATGCGACCGAGACACCCCGCCACGAGCCGCTACCAGCCTTGCTCCTGGCGGCATAACCCCTGGGCGCCGCACTGCTATTGCCTCGTGGCGACCCATAGAAATTAAACGCGCTCGATGATCACCGCGATACCTTGTCCCACACCTATGCACATCGTACACAACGCGTAACGGCCTTGGATGCGATGCAGTTGATACATCGCCGTAGTGATGAGCCGAGCGCCCGATGCGCCAAGCGGATGACCGATGGCGATAGCGCCGCCGTTCGGGTTGACGTGGACCGCGTCGTCCGCCAGACCGTGATCGCGCGTAACCGCTAAGCCTTGCGCGGCGAAGGCCTCGTTGAGTTCGATCACGTCCATTTGCTTGAGTATGAGTCCGGCTAAGGCCAGCACTTTGCGCATGGCAGGCGCGGGGCCAAAGCCCATGATGCGCGGCGCGACGCCTGCTGCCGCCATGGCGAGAATTCGCGCTTTGGGTTTAAGGTTGTATTTTTTCAACGCGGCTTCCGAGGCGAGCAGTAACGCGCATGCGCCGTCGTTTATGCCGGACGCGTTGCCCGCCGTCACGGTGCCGTCGTCCTTCACCACGCCTTTGAGTCTGGCGAGGGATTCCAAGCTGGTTTCGCGCGGATGTTCATCCTTGTCGATGACGATGCGATCGCCCTTCTTCTGCGCCAACATCACCGGCACGATTTCGTGCTTGAAGAAACCTTCTTTGAAAGCGGCCGCATAACGTTGCTGGCTGCGCAGCGCGAAAGCGTCTTGATCGGCGCGTGCAATGTTGAAATCCGCCGCCACATTCTCCGCGGTTTCGGGCATGGAATCCATGCCGTACATTTTTTTCATGAGCGGGTTGATGAAGCGCCAGCCGATCGTCGTGTCTTCTATTTTCGCAACGCGCGAAAACGCGCTCTCTGCTTTTGCCATCACGAAGGGCGCGCGGGACATGCTCTCGACGCCGCCCGCGATCATCAACTGGGT
>JBDSJK010000318.1:0-4806 GCA_039917535.1 Burkholderiales bacterium | reverse complement strand
ACGCTGCACCTGGTTCTATCTTGATAAAACCTTTCTCAAACAATAAGGTCCAGCTTCTGCTTTTGGCTTAAACCCGTAGGCTCAACACCAACTTCTTCCCAAATTGCGCCAGGAATTGCCCAATGCCTGCGTTTTGTCGTTGGATTAAAGCCCTTCCATATTTCTCCAGACTCGCCGTTTCTCGTACCAGAGCCAGTAAGTACATTTCCGTAGTAGTTAGTCCGCCATCGTCCATTGGACTCTTTGACAAAATTGTCTTCTACGTGCCCTAGCATGTATGGACGCTTAGGGCTATTCCAACAATATTTCTGTGCCTTTGTATAGAAGAAGATCGTGTCGTGTATTGGTGCCCAGCGACTGGTCTTATTGTGCGACCCCGTGCGCCTCCAAACTATCGCACTCTTAAAGTTCTCCTTTCCGAATACACCGTCCAACACAATCTTTAAGTAATGACTCGCCGTGCAAGTACAAACTGCCGGTGGGTTTGAGCACTCGGTGCAGCTCCAGCAGGCGATTACACATCATGGTGAGATAGGCCATCATGTCGTTTTCCCCAAGAAACGAATAAATTGCCTGCATTAACTCGGAAACCTGAGTTGGGCCATTCTTAGTAATGTCCCTCAACTCATCGGCGGCTGGCTGTAGCCAATGCCAAGTGTCCTCAAACGCGGTGATTTGCGCGTCGCCATATTCTTGTTGTGGTTTTTCTGCGGTGAGCGCTTTGCCTGAAGTCTTCGCTGGTTTCTTGGGTGTTTTGAATAAAAGGTTGTAGTCGCGCTTGGAATTGAACGGTGGATCGAGATAAATCAGATCGACCGATTCGTCCGGTATGTAGTTGCGCAAAACCTGCAGGTTATCACCGTAGAAGAGTTTTTTCATACTGAACTCAGTGGATGTCGGTAGGCACTATGAGATTAGAGTGGAACTCACGGATCGTTCCCAAGCATGATATTCAATTTACTCGGCTCAAGGATAGGAATTTTAGATTCCGCAACCAATTCCAGCAAATCCTTGGCGCCCGTGACCAACGCATCGACTTTGGCGGCGTAGGCCAAGCGCAGAAATATTTCGTCGTAAGGGTCGCGGCAGTGCGGCAGGCGGGCGCGGGTACGGGGCGATGGGACGGCTTCGGCGTGAGCCATGTAGTGGGTGAGTAGGGCTTTTTGGTCTTGTGCTTCGAGGTCGAATTTCGGATACCCAAGCACGCGCACGAGTTCGGCGAGCGTGTCGGTCGATACGACCGGGACAATGCGCCCGGTATGCCAGGCGCCCCTTAACCACGCAAGCCTACCGCGTGGAAACAGTAAAGCAGATAAGACAACATTGGTGTCGATGACAACGCGTGTCACGCTTTGCGGCGCACCGATTTAACGGCGTTGTCGATGTCGTTTTCCGTGATGCCTAGTTTCTCAATCTTGCGCCAGATGGGCTTAAGCGCTTCTTCGTCGTTACCCGCACTTGTGATGCGAACGGGCGTGAGCACGATTTGTCCGCCTTCGGCGCGGACATCGAAGTATTGTGCTTGAGGCACTTGCTCGATCACGGCTTTGGGCAAGGTCAATTGATTTTTAGAGGTGAGTTTTGCAAGCATTGCGGTTCCTTGTTTCCTTACTTACAGAAGTATGGCATTTTCCACTGAGAGCGTCCATAGGCAGCGATTTTGAAAGTTAACTTTAACTCATGGTAAACGTTGCCTATTTCGAGCCAAGGCCAATAAATTCGCCTTCCTTCCCTCGGTTTCAAACGTTATCATGCAGTATTGGAGAGTCCAAATATGCGATTTTTAGCCCTAGTATTCGCCGTTTTTTTTGCTTTCGCCGCGCCTGCCTTTGTTGCGGCTGACGAGGGCGCTACGCTTGAATCGGCGTTTGCGGGCATTGACTTCAATGATCTTCAGAAGCTGCTGCAAAAGCATTTTTCGGTCGATGACATCGAGAAGTTGAAGGATTACCTCCGCTCGGCGATGATTGGCGGGCCGGTCACGATGGCGGCTGATTTGAAGGCGAAGTTGCGGCAGTTTATGACGGAGATGCGAGTGGAATATGGTTTTCAGTTTCAGGTGATGATGGCGCAGCTGAAGAAAAAAGTGTTTAAAGTATTGCCGCCGGATTTAGCCGAACTGGCCGATGAATTTACTAGCAAGTACGCGCCCGAGGCTGAACAGTAGGCTTTCCGCCTCTCCTAGTTACAAGAACAGCAAAGATTAACTACTCAATGGATTTCCTATTGTTACTTAAAGCCCTGATCTTAGGTTTGGTCGAGGGCGCGACTGAATTTTTGCCGGTTTCCAGCACGGGGCATCTCATCATTGTCGGCGATTTGCTTAATTTCAACGACGATAAAGGCAAGGTGTTCGAGATTGTTATTCAGCTCGGCGCCATCCTGGCTGTTTGTTGGGAATATCGAGCGAAAATCGCCACGACGATCTCTGGCATGCTGTCTGATTCCACCGCGCAACGCTTTATCGTTAATCTCATCATCGCCTTTTTGCCCGCTGCGATTTTAGGATTTTTGTTTATCAAAACAATCAAAGCCCATTTATTCAATCCCGTGAGCGTGGCTATTGCGCTGATTGTCGGCGCATTCGTGATTTTTTGGGTTGAGCGCATGGAACGCCGGCCGCGGATTCGCGAAGTGGACGACATGACGGCCCGCGATGCGTTAATGGTTGGAATAGCACAAGCGGTGTCGTTGATTCCCGGTACTTCCAGGGCAGGTGCGACGATTATTGGCGGGATGTTGGCCGGTTTGTCACGCAAGACTGCGACGGAGTTTTCATTTTTTCTGGCGATTCCGACCATGTTTGCCGCCACGTTTTATGATGTGTTCAAACATCGTGACTTGCTGCACGCGACGGATTTACCGATGTTTGCGGTGGGGTTTGTGGTGTCGTTCGTCGCCGCGCTAATCGCGGTGCGGGCCCTAATCCGCTTCGTCTCAAGCCATAACTTCAAAGGTTTTGCCTGGTATCGGCTGATTTTTGGGACGATCGTGCTGCTATATTTTTGGGGGCGGATGGCTTAACAGTATGTCGAAAAACTACTGCGCTTGACTATCCTGCGTTGCGAAAGCCAGAAAAATGCTCATGTACTTACGTGTACATTCCGCTTTTTCTGTCTTTCGCGCCTTGTCTAGTCTGCGCTCGCTACGTTTTTCAACACACTGTTAACGAGCGCGTATTCAGTTGAAATAGTCGTCCCTACTTCCTAAATTTCCGTCATCTCAAAATCTTCTTTTCGTGCGCCGCATTCCGGGCACACCCAGTTTGGCGGCACGTCCTCCCAGCGGGTGCCGGGCGCGATTCCTTCTTCCGGCAAGCCCGCGGCTTCGTCGTAAATCCATCCGCAGATGAGGCACATATAGGTTTTGTTGGCAACTTCAGTAGTCATCGGTGTAATCGCTTTGAGTTAAAATGCCAGGTTAGTGGCGACTAAATAAAGCCGCCCATGATAAGCGTTGCGTTGTTGTTTATCAACCGCCTTGATTAACCTTTTTCGGACGCTCTTTTCATGCCGTTTGTTCCCCCAGCCGTGATGATTTTCGCCGCCAACGATCCCAGCGGCGGCGCTGGCATGCAGGCAGACATTCTCACTTTGGCGAGTATGAATTGTCATCCGTTGCCTGTCATCACCGGCATCACAGTGCAAGACACGTCGCGGGTCGAGGCACTGCTCGCCATGGACGCGAAGTGGGTCGATGACCAGGCGCGCTGCATCTTGGAAGATATGCCCGTCGCCGCGTTCAAGCTCGGCGTGCTCGGCAGTGTGGAAATCATCGCCATCATCGCGGAAATTTTGGCGGACTATCCCGATATTCCGTTGATTGTCGATCCCGTGCTCGCCAGCGGCGGGGGCGACGAATTGTCCAGCGATGACATGGTGTCCGCTCTCAACGAGCTGATTCTTCCCCAGACTATGCTGATCACGCCGAATACCCTGGAAGCGCGCCGCCTTGCCCAAGAGCTTGCAGCGACGGACGACGAGCTTGATTATCCCGAGTGCGCCAGACTCATTCTGGAAACCGGTTGCGAATACGTGCTCATCACCGGCACCCACCACCACACGGCCGAGGTGATCAACACCTTGTACAACAAAGA
Organism: Burkholderiales bacterium; assembly: GCA_039917535.1. Taxonomy (GTDB): domain Bacteria; phylum Pseudomonadota; class Gammaproteobacteria; order Burkholderiales; family JALYOK01; genus JBDSJK01. The sequence continues at coordinate 710 of JBDSJK010000318.1, read as the reverse complement.
CGGCGTGGTGCGCAGCGATAGCTGGCAGCGTTTGCCCGGCAGCTATCACGGTTCCGGCTGTACGCTGGCGTCCGCGTGTACGGCGCTGATCGCGCAAAGTGACGATCTTGCCGAAGCAGTGAGAGAAGCGCAGGAATATACCTGGCAAAGCCTCAAAGCGGGGTTTCGTCCTGGCATGGGGCAATATATTCCCGACCGTTTATTTTGGGCGCGCGCGGAGGAAGGTGACAATGGCGAAACCCATTAGCGGGCTGTACGCCATCCCGCTCGAAACGCCGAACACATTGCTCCTATTGCGCGATGTGGAAGGCGCGTTGCGAGGCGGCGCGAGCGTAGTCCAATACCGCGCCAAACGTGGTACACCCGCGCTGAAAGCCGCGCAGGGTGACGCCTTGGCGGCCTTGTGTAAAAAATATGATGTGCCGCTGATTATTAATGATGATGTGGCTCTCGCGGCAGGCATGGCTGCGGATGGTGTCCATATTGGCTCTCAGGACATGGCATGCCAGGAGGCTCGCCAGTCCTTGCGATCAGGCATGCTGATTGGTGTATCTTGTTATGATCAGCTTGATCTCGCGATCGCGGCGCAACAGGCTGGCGCCGATTATGTCGCGTTTGGAAGTTTTTTTCCGTCGTCGATCAAACCCAACGCCGTGCGGCCGGGCCTGGATTTTCTGCGCGATGCACGGCAGAAAATTCGCATCCCGATT
>JBDSJK010000317.1:0-6039 GCA_039917535.1 Burkholderiales bacterium | reverse complement strand
GACCTTGTTTATCCACCGCTCGATACAAATATTGCCACTGGCCTTTGATGTTCACATAGGTTTCATCGACCCGCCACGATGAGCCCACCGATCGCGAGAACCGATCCCAGCGTTTCTCGAATTCTGGGATAAAGCGCTGCACCCACCGATAGATCGTGGAAGGCGCCATGCCGACGCCGTGCTCGAGCATCATCGCGACCAAATCTTGGTACGATAATTTGTAGCTTACGTACCAACGTACACATAACAAAATGATCTCGTCGTTGAAGTGGCGCTGCTTGAACATGGGGTGACGGGTGGGTTTGGTCATGGTGAGTCTCGCGCATGGATGGCCCGCATATTCTACGATATACTATTTGCAACGGAACCATGCATCCAGGAGGTAACAGAAACGCGCGATCTATCAAGTCGTTAAAAAATTTATCGCCCGCAAACCCGCGCCAGGCCTAGGCCCGCCTACCGTCAAACATTGCACGAAAAACAAGTGGACCCCATAAAGCGAATCAGATGCAGCCGGGGACGTGGCTGGTCCCCTGTTCGGGAAACGAGCGCGGCGAGGCGCTGCAAAGGCTTCAAGGGAAATTTGTTTTTTTAAGGCCGCGAATTTGCAGCGGCCTGGGCGCAAAACGCGGCGAGTTTTTCAAGCACGATTCGCACTGCCTCGTTTGCAGCGATCACACCACCATAGGGATCATCACTGTTTGCTGCTACGACCGCCTCGAACTCGCGCGATGCGATGACACGCCGCGTAATGTCTTCAACGAGATTGGCGCGCAGCACAAACCGTACCCGGCTAGGCGAGCCATTAAATTCCTGTTGCAGTTGCAAGACTTCGGTGTCGAGCCGCAGATCACCTCTCGCTGAACTTGGCGTACGCAAGACCGCCCGAAACGCGCCGCTATTTTCGATTGCCTTGACAATAAGTGGCGAGAGCATGCGTGCAGGTGTATCGATCCATTCGTTGTGCGCAAAGTATTCGAGCTTATGGGCTTGGCGCACGTAAATAATGCGTTGGCTGTCAAAGCCCGCTACAGCCAGTGGTGTGCCAACTACCAATGATGGCGCGGTGCTTGGCAAGGTGCGTACTACAGGTTTAGTGGATATCGTGTTGTGTGTGTTGTCGATTGAGTAGTATCCAGGCGGAGGTGGCTTGGCTGTCGGTAGCAATTCCGCGCAAGCTGTTAATAGCAATATCCCAAGCGCGGCCACAAACAGACAACCACGTTCTGCAAAATTTATTGATGTATTGGTTTTCATTTGCCTGCTCTTGTTATTGATCCCGACTGCTCTCCCGGCCCATCCGCCACCGGCTTGCTACCAAATATGAAGCCGCGCGGATTGCGTTCGGTTTCCTGACTGACACGCCGCAAAGATGCGGAGAGGACAGTCATTTCCGCGAGCAGACTTTGCAATTCAGGCAAGGTGTCCGCAGTGAAACGCTTTACATCCGCGCCCACCGAGTTGACGGTTTTTCCCGCAGTGGCGCTGGCTTCGGCAACCTTGTCGCCCATTTTCTGCAAGGCATCGGCGCTGCGGCCTATGCGCTCAACAACCGGGCCGAGTTTCTCAGCCAGTTCGGCGCTCAGGCGGGCACTGTTGTTAAACGTGCGTACGGCATTTTCGATACCAGCATCAATCGAGTCTTTGCGTGCGGCGAAGGTGTGTGCCAACATAGATAGATCTACAAGGGTGCTTTTGAGTGCAGCCGCGTTCTCATCGCTGAGAATTTTGTTGATGTCGTCGGATGTGGAATCAAGTTTTGCGAGCACCGTCGTCAACACGTTTTCCAAGCGTGCGCTGAGTGAGGGCTTGGTTTGGATCACCGGATATTCTTCTGGCGCGATGGCGAGCAATGTGGGCGAAGTGGCGGAGCCGCCGTCCAGTTCGACATAGGCGATTCCAGTGAGCCCCTGGGTTTTCAATACCGCCACCGTGTCTTCCTTAATTGGTGTGCCACCTTCAATTGCAAACAGTAGCCGTACCTGCTGCAGGTTATTCTGCGCAAGTTTGATTTCGCGCACTTTCCCGATATCGACGCCACGGTATTTGACCGGTGCATTGAGGTTGAGTCCCGCCACCGATTCCCCCACCAGCGCAAGATACAAATCATATTTTTTCTGGAATCCGCCGCCGCTGGCGAGCCACAGTATTCCCGCAATCAGCGCCATGCCCAGCACCAGCACGAATGCGCCAACCACGGCATAGTTCACTTTTGTTTCCATGTTTGCTCCTTCGATTGCTTGTCTGAAATATATGCGGCAGCCCGTCCGCGCGGGCCATCGAAAAATTGACGAATTGTCGGATGCGTCATCTTCGACAGTTCTGCCATGGAGCCGATGCCCTGCACCTTGCCTTCACCCAGCACCGCAACGCGATCTGCCACGTGCCACAGCAGGTCGAGATCATGCGTAATCATGACAATCGTCAGGCCAAACAGCTCGCGCAATTTGAGTACCAACTCATCCACGCCGTTTGCGCTGGCCGGGTCCAGGCCCGCAGTCGGCTCATCGAGAAAGAGCAGCTCAGGATCCAGCGCGAGGGAACGCGCCAATGAGGCGCGCTTCAGCATGCCACCACTTAATTCGGGTGGGTACTGTGTAGCGGTTTCCGGTGCAAGGCCGGCGAGCACAAGCTTCCACGCCGCGATCTCGTCGATCAAGGCATCGTCAAGCGCGGTGTGCTCGCGTAGCGGCAGGCCAATGTTTTCACGCACATCCAGAGAGCCGAATAGACCACCGTGCTGGAACATCACGCCGATGCGCAATCGCAGCGCCTTCGCTTGCTCCTCATCCAATGATTGAAGATCAGCGCCTAGTATCTTGATCGATCCGGAATCGGGTTGTTGCAACATAATCATTTCGCGCAACAGCGTAGATTTGCCGGAGCCGCTGCCGCCGACGAGTGCGAAAATTTCACCTTGTTGCACTTGCAGGTTCACGTCCGTATGCACCACGTGTTCGCCGAATCGCGTCGCCACATGGTTAATGTCGATGACGGTTTTCGCATCGGCCCTATCAGACATGGCAGACATATCAGAGATGCACCAGGCTGAAAAGCACCGAGAACAGTGCATCCGCCACAATCACGAGGAAGATTGCCTGCACGACGCTGGTTGTTGTTTGACGACCCACACTGTCCGCCCCACCCTGCGTGCGAAACCCCTGAAAGCAACCAACTATCGCAATAATGCCGGCGAACACCGGTGCCTTGCCGATGCCGATCAGATAGGCTGTCACGCTCACGGCCTTATCGAAACGGTCAATAAATTCCTCAAACCCGACACCGAGCTCAGTACGCGCCATGAGCATGCCGCCAAATACGCCGAGCACATCAGAAAAGAACGTCAATAATGGCAACACTATTATCAAAGCAATAATCTTCGGCAACACCAGCATCTCGATAGGCGGGATGCCAAGAGTGCGCATGGCATCTATTTCTTCGGTAACCGACATGGTGCCAATTTGTGCGGCATAGGCTGAACCCGAGCGCCCGGCAACGATGATGGCCGTCATCAACGGCGCGAATTCACGCAGCATGGAGAGGCCCACCAAATCGGCGACAAAAATATTTGCGCCGTATTGCCGGAGTTGGTCAGCGGCCTGATACGCGATAACCACACCGATTAAAAATGACAGCAACCCGATGATGGGCAATGCATCGAAGCCCGCGCTACGAATGTTGTGCAAGATGGGCCGCCAGCGCAGTCGCGTTGGATGCGCGATGCTGCTTACCAACGCAACGGCGGTCTCACCCAAGAAACTGAGCAGCCCGGTCATCTGTTCGCCAATAGCCTTGGCGTCCAAACCAATTTTTTCAAAGGCAGTGGATGGTGGTGATAGTTGTGTGGGTGCGGCGGGAGATTCGTTAACGAGTGCGAGGAGTTTTGAAAATCGCGGATTCCAGCCACGCAATTGCACACGATGGCCTTCGTTGTGCAAGCGTTGCTGGAATTTTTGCAATAGCCAGACACCCACCGTATCGATGCCTTCTACAGAGCTGCCATCCACAATAACGTCAGTATTGGCCGCTTTTGGTGACACCGTGAGTGTGTTTAGCTGATGATCAAGCGTACCAATTCCCAGCGCGGTCCATTGGCCAGACAACGCGAGTTCGTTTGGAGTTGGCTGCACAATTGCCGCACTAGCCCTCGGCAAGGGCTTCATAGAGCTTGACATCGACAAGGGCTTTATAAAGTTTGAGCGGAGGCCAAATCAACGGGGGGTATGTACGCGAACGAACAGAGATGGCCAATGCATGAGAATCTGTTCATACAGAAATGCTAATACCCCGCAAACTTCTGTAAAATCCGCTTCTTACTTATTTAGTGAGTCTCTTATAAAGAGATGACATTATAAAGGAAGTTCAGCCTGTTTCCAGAAAGCGTGATCAGATGAGAACGGCGTTGCATGGATTTGAGGCGGTTACGGGCGAACTGTCCGACCTCGCCGATGGTGTTGCAGCACAAATTGGCGATCTCGTGCTGTTTGAGGTAAGCCCAGGTGGCCTCCACGGGGTTGAGTTCGGGTGCATAGGCGGGATAGCGAGCAACCGCGAAGTGGCCATCTTGCCGCTGCAGCCTAGTACATACCTTATGGCAACGCAGATAAGATCGTTACCGGTGATCAGGATTTGTTGGTGCTCTCGCCGTTTAAGAAAATTCCGATCATCACACCGGCAAGTTATTTAGAACGGCCGGCGTAATCCAGGGTTCACCGTCCGTCCTTCTGGTGACGCACCGTTCATGTTGCACAAACATTAGTTTATGCAACAACTGCACACCCCATCAAAATTCTTCGCAAATGGCCTAAAATCTGTTGCAAAACTATGGTGCATAAGTTAGGGTGCATAATCAACATGTGTTTTAGGTTATTGCACCATGAAGATTGGCTACGCTCGCGTTTCGACCGACGAGCAGGAAACCCATCTACAGATGGATGCGCTCAAGAAGGCCAAATGCACCCGCATTTATCAGGAGAAAGCATCCGGTTCTAAAACGGATAGGGTTGAGTTGATGAAGCTGCTCGACCATGCCCGAGCCGGGGATGTGGTGATTGTCTGGAAACTCGACCGCCTTGCTCGTTCCATCCGCCAGTTGATCGACACCACGGCCATGTTAAATGAGCGTGGCGTGGAACTGCATTCGCTTACCGAGAATATCAACACCACCACGCCTAACGGCAAGCTGACGTTTCATATCTTTGCCGCCCTTGCCGAGTTCGAGCGCGACATCTTAAGGCAGCGCGTCAATGCCGGTCTTGTGGCGGCGCGCAAGCGTGGGCGCGTTGGCGGTAGACCGAAATCGCTGGACGAGGCAGCCTTAAAGAAAGCGCGCGCCTTCCTCCGCTCTGGTGATTACACCCAAGGCCAAGTGGCGAAGGAATTGGCAGTGAGTCGTCATACGCTGTGGCGGGCATTGGCGAAGGAAGAACCGCCATGATTACCCTGACCCGATCGGAGCCGGCAAAGAACTTGCATCGCTTTTATGCCCTGTATCTGACCCCCCACCTGTTCGGTGAATGGGTGCTGGTTGCCGAGTGGGGACTCATCGGATCGCCAGGAACAGTCCGGGAGCAGCCCTTCCCCACCGTCGAAATGGCGCAAGCGGCGTTGGACAAGCGCTTGCAGGTCAAAACGCGGCGGGGCTATCACGTCTGACAAGTTATCGTGTCGGCATAACGCGCGCAAATTTCCAAATCTTGAACTAATCCTATTTTCGACCCGATCGACGCCTATGTACAGTTTGAAACTATGCACAGTTACGAATTGCGGTTTGGTTAGGATGGTTGATTTTGCTGGGGTGTGCGGGTGGTCGCGTTGAAATAAACTGGACATAGTTTCAGCGGTGTTTTGAAGTAGCCATTCCTTACTTCAGGAGACCGAAATGAACGTGACCCAACGACTTCGTTGTAAACCTAGCGGCTGGCTGCTCGAGAGCCCGTTTGAACCCTACGTCGATACCTTCACACATTACCTAATCGAACAGCGCTATTCGGCGAATACCATCACCACTTACCTGGGTAGCATGGCGCACTTTGCACG
>JBDSJK010000316.1:0-3383 GCA_039917535.1 Burkholderiales bacterium | reverse complement strand
AAAATATTGTAACCAATTGGGCCTTAGTCAGACACTATCGACATCAGCCAGCGGCAGCACCCGCTGCAGGGGATAGATACGCACCATCTTCACCATGCGATCTTGCGTTTGGACGATTTCAAGGGGATAACCCGCAACTTTCAGGCTAGTACCAGGCTCTGGTATATCTTCCAAGTGCTCAAGCACTAGCCCATTGATGGTCTTGGGGCCGCTCAAGTCGAATTGCAGGTTGAGCTTGCGGTTCAGTTCGCGCAACGGACAAGTTCCTTCCACAAGCACGCTGCCATCGGGCTGTATACGTAGTTGCGCGCTACGGGCGGGTGAATGACTAGTGAATTCGCCAACAATCTCCTCGAGAATGTCCTCCAGCGTCACCAAACCTTGCAATTCGCCGTATTCATCCACCACTAATCCAACACGCCGCTGGCTTTCCTGAAAATTCTGCAACTGCATTAGCAGCGGCGTGCGCGCCGGGACAAAAAATGGCGGCCGCATGATTTCCTTCAGGGTTTCCTTTGTCAACTCATTATTTTGCAACTGGTGAAGAACCTTACGAACGTGCAAAATCCCGATCACTTCATCGAGTTGATCTGAATAAACCGGCTGTATGGTGTGGTGAGACGTCGCAAGGCGATTGCGTATCTCTTCAATATCGGCGGAAATATCAATTGCCTCGATTTGACTACGCGGGGTCATGACGTCGTCGACGGTGATATTTTCCAGCTCGAACAAGTTCAGCAAAATATGTTTGTGTTTAGCCGGAATGTAGTGTGATTCTTCCAGCACGATCGAGCGTAACTCCTCCAAGCTTAACGCTTCACCGTCCTGATGCTGCGATGGATTTAGCCGCATCAGCCACAACAGACCCTGCACAAACAAATTAACAAACCAAACCACCGGGGAAAAAATCTGCAACAACGGTTTGAGAATAAAGCTGACCGGCAATGCGATTTTTTCCGCATAGGCCGCGCCCAAAATTTTTGGGGTAATCTCACTGAACACCAAGATTGCAAATGTAACCAGCAACGTCCCCACGCCTAGGGCAAACTCGCCCTGGCCAAACATTCGCACAGTAATGATGGTGACCAATGTGGCGGATGCCGCATTGGTCAAATTATTGCCGAGTAGGATGACGCCGAGTAATTTATCAGTTTGCTGCAGCAGCGATTGCGCCAATTTCGCGCCACGGCTGCCCTGCGCAACCAAGTGACGCAGACGATAGCGATTCAACGCCATCATGCTGGTTTCAGCAATCGAAAAAAAACCGGAAAGAATGAGCAACACCGCAAGGGTGATGAGGAGTGCGCTTAACGGAATGTCGTTCAAAAAATTCTACATGGGAGACCGAAGCCAAAAGTATCGAGTTCGCGCTGGGGCTTGTCAAGCGCGCCTACCACAAGACCGATCCGGTACGGTCTTGCGATTTCTAAATTTCTGCTACTGACTACATGCAGATTGGCAATTGCAGCGCCTGCATTGTGTCGCCGCTGTCGCGTTGTTGCACAAATGCCGCGACACCCAGATCCTTCAGCTTCCAATCGGGTTTGAGGGAAATGGTTTGTTTGATGTCGAGCTTGCCCTGCCCGTCGAATTTCAGCGGTCCGATCAGTTCGCGCACGACGTAATCATGCTTCAGCCGCACGCCGCGATTTTCTCCGGCTTTAACGTGGCTGACTAAGTGGTTTTCGTAGACCGCCACAAACACTAGCGCTTCTTGTCTATGGGCCGCGTCCGCAAGCGTCGCAGAGCCGCTTAATTTGAGCACGCCTGGGTCGAGGCCATCGAGTTGTAAGCCAATATCGGCACGGGGCTTGCCAGGGTTGATTTGCTTAAGCGTATCCGTCAGCTTAACGTTATTTAGGCCCAAGCGAATGTCTTTCCCGTTGACGAAAATTTGTGGCGTGTAGACCGTGCCCGAGCCGTTAGCGCGCGCCAGGTCCCGGTGCCGGCCACCGTAACTCGGATCGGCGAATCGATCTGCCCAGCCGATATAGTCCCAGTAATCGACATGGAACGCTAAGGGAACAAGTTGGTTTGCTTTGAACCCGCTCGGCGTCAGGCTGCTAACCCACCGGTCGGCGGGCGGGCAACTATTACAGCCTTCCGACGTATAGAGCTCAAGCAACGCGGCCGTTTCTGCGCCGCTCTTCGCGCTACATTGCCCAGCTGCGAACACAGGCGAAACGGCGCAACTTAAGCCCATCAGGGCAACCAGTATGTTTCTGACAAAGAGCATGGCGACCTCCAAGTTGGATATTTATTGGTCGGCATGTCCTGCTGTCGCTTACAGGTTGGTATTTCCAAAATTTAGGACTTTCACCAGCCCGACTCTTTTTCAGGCGTGGCGCTAATCTTGTGTATGGACAAATCCGCGCCGTTGAATTCTTCTTCGGGATCGAGTCGCAGGCCCACCATGGCTTTAATCGCACCATACACGATCAAGCCCCCCGCACAGGCAATCGCGATGCCCATCAAGGTGCCAATGAGTTGCGACATGAAAGTAACGCCACCCAATCCATACCCGCTTTTCAGCCCAAATATCCCGCAGGCGATCCCGCCCCACGCGCCGCACAGGCCGTGCAGTGGCCACACGCCCAGCACGTCGTCGATCTTCCACTTGTTTTGCGTCAGTGTGAACATATAAACAAATAGCACTCCGGCGATGCCGCCGGTAGCGAGCGCACCAATCGGATGCATCACGTCGGAACCGGCACACACGGCCACCAGTCCCGCGAGCGGGCCATTGTGCACGAAACCCGGATCATTCTTACCTGCGGCTAGCGCGGTTAACGTTCCGCCAACCATGGCCATCAGCGAATTCACCGCAACCAGGCCAGACACTTTATCGATGGTTTGCGCCGACATGACGTTGAAGCCGAACCAGCCCACCGCCAGCGTCCACGCACCCACGGCCAGGAACGGAATGCTCGACGGCGGGTGAGCAGAAATGCGACCGTCTTTCGTGTAGCGGCCGGCACGCGGGCCCAGTAACAACACCGCCATCAACCCTATCCACCCCCCCACGGCGTGCACCACGACGGATCCGGCGAAATCGTGGAACGCCGCGCCAGTATTGGCTTCCAGCCATGCTTGCACGCCGTAGTGGTTATTCCACGCAATGCCTTCAAAGAACGGATAAATGAAACCAACCAAAAAGAACGACGCGGCCAGTTGCGGATAAAACCTGGCTCGTTCCGCAATGCCGCCGGAGACAATCGCCGGGATCGCCGCCGCGAAGGTCATCAGAAAGAAAAACTTCACCAAGTCATAACCGCTTTTCTGCGCCAAAACTTCCGCGCTGGAAAAGAAATGTACGCCATAGGCAACGGTATAACCGATGAAAAAGTACGCGAGGGTGGAGATGCAAAAATCCGCCAAGATTT
>JBDSJK010000315.1:0-7072 GCA_039917535.1 Burkholderiales bacterium | reverse complement strand
TCGGTAATACGAATTTCCCACACTTGCGTAGACTTGCCTGCGTGGTGCGGCCACGCCCACCTCCCAGCCCGTCCGCGCGGCGCGGACATGGTTGGCGTTGATGTCTAGACCGACGCAATATTTCCTCGCATCCACGCAATAACTCGCGGCGCAACTGCCTATAGTTTCCGCGAGTAACACCGATGCGCCAACGTGCAAAATGAGCATCGGCTGAACCGTGCGGCCATCGACGGGCATGCGTGCCGAAATCCAGTCGTCGCCTACCGCCACGAATTCGATGCCGAGGCGATCGACCGCCGTATCGATGTGTATCCGCTGCATGTCATTGATGTCCGGGCGGGTGGTCCAAATGGCCATGGCGTTATCCTTTGCTCAACTGGCCGCGACGCACCTGGTCAAGCTCCATCGCTTCGAACAGGGCTTGAAAATTCCCTTCGCCAAACCCTTCGTTGCCTTTGCGCTGAATGAACTCGAAAAAGATCGGGCCGATTTGGTTTTCTGAAAATATTTGTAGCAGCAGCGCGCTCGGCTGGCCGTCGATCAGTATCTTGCGTTCTTGCATAGCGGCAAGCGATTCGCCGTGGCCGGGAATGCGTTTCTCAACCAATTCGTAGTAGGCGTCCGAGGTGTCGAGCAACTTCACGCCGCGCTCGCGTAGGGCATCGGCGGCGGCGTAGATATCCGTCGCGCCCAGCGCGATGTGCTGAATGCCCTCGCCGCGATAGCGGTCGAGATACTCCTGGATCTGGCCCTTGATGTCGTTGCCTTCCTCGTTGATGGGGATGCGGATCATGCCGCAGGGCGAGGCCATCGCCTTTGACTTCACGCTGGTTACTTTACCCTCGATATCGAAATAGCGTGCTTCGCGGAAGTTGAATAACCGTTCGTAAAATTCGGCCCACTCGTTCATGCGGCCGCGGTGCACGTTGTGGGTGAGGTGGTCGATGCAGGCGAGGCCTAGTCCGACTGGGTCCGGATTGACGTTCACACCGTCGACGGCCAGGGGCTCGAAATCCACGTCGTAAATGCTGATGTTGCCGATGTCGCCAACTTTCGCACCGTTCTTGCCACGCCAACGGTCCACTAAATATACCAGCGAATCGCCCACGCCTTTGATGGCGGGAATGTTCAATTCCATCGGCCCACTCTTACTATCAATTCCCCAAGCACCTAAATCCAGCGCGCGCCCATAGGCCAGCGCCGCATCTTGCACACGAAAAGCAATCGCGCAAATCGACGGCCCGTGCAGGCGTGCAAAGCGCTGGGCGAAAGAATCGGGCTCAGCGTTAATGATGAAGTTGATGCCGCCCTGGCGGTACAGGGTCACGTCTTTGTGGCGGTGTTTCGCGATAGCGCTAAAGCCCAGGCGCCCGAACAAATGGCCCATCGCGACGGGATGCGGCGCGGCGTATTCGATGAACTCGAATCCTGCCGTTCCCATTGGGTTTTCCCACGGTTTGAAAGTCATACTATCTTTGCCCAAGCTTGCGCGCCAATGTCGCGACCAGCAGCGGCGTTAAAGCAGCGCGATCGCCGCGATCCGCAACGCTGCGCATGGCGGCGCCCCAAATCGGATTCGGAAAATGCTTATCGCCCACGAAACGCGGGATCACATGCCAATGCAAGTGAGGCGTCATGTTGCCAAGTGACGCGAGATTGATTTTGTCGGGCTGCATGATTTCTCGCAAAGTTTCTTCCACGGCGAAGACGATGGACATGAAATGCGTGCAATCCTCGCCGGACAAATCCGTCATTTCGCGGATGTGGTTTTGCCAGATCACGCGGCAAAAGCCGGCGTAGTTGGGATCGTCGACGAGAACGACTCGGCAACGTTGGTCCTGCCAAAGCAATTCGCCGTCAACGGTTTCACATAGATCACAGGACATCGTTGCGGCAGTAATAAGCGCTACTTTAGCTCATCGCAACAAATCGTGGCTGCGATACGATGCGCCGCATCCAAGCTTGAATCGCCGGATAGCGGCTGAGATCAAAGCTGCCAATATCGGCTTGGTGCGTGTAGGCAAACAACGCAATGTCGGCGATGGAGTAGCGCTCACCCACAAAATAATCGCGCTTAGCCAAATGTTGTTCCATTACATTCAGCGCTTGAGAGCCGCGTTCCAACAAGCGCGGCAACTCGGCACGGCGCGTATGATCCGTCGGTAAATATTTACAGATGAAGCGCGCCACAGCGATGTAGGGTTCATGGCTGTATTGCTCGAAGAACAGCCATTGGAGCGCTTCTGCACGGTGCAGCTTATCGACGGGCCAATAGTCCGTAGCGTCGGCCAGGTAACAAAGAATCGCGTTGGATTCCGCTAAAAACACGCCCGGCTCGATCTCCAGCGTGGGCACTTTGCCGTTGGGATTCATCGCGAGAAATTCCGCCGTGCGCGTGGTTCCCTGCATGATGTCGATTTCTTCCCACTGATACGGCTGCTGGAGTTGTTCGAGCAATAACTTGACCTTGTAGCAATTGCCTGATGATGACATGCCGAAAACTTTAACCATCATGGTCTCTTTACCGCGTCGTGCCGGCAAGATTCTGGCCCGTCCGACTATTTCTTTTTCGGTCGATTAAGGCAACCACGCGGCGCGGCCCGCAGCAGGCTTTCAGTCTTTTTGGCGTCGCCCCAGTGTATCAGCGTGACCTTTTCGCCGGTGGATTTTAGCGCGGTCTCCACTTCTGGTCCACTGGAAATATCGCCCACAAGGCTATCGTCTGCGCTGGGCTCGGGTCCGCTGCGCCATTCGAAAAGCCCGAAGCCGTCAGGCATTTCTACGAGCATATAGCGGCAGCTTTTGTCGTACCACATGACTTTAGATTCCTGGCTAGGTTCTTTTGTGGACTCGTCTGCCAGCACAAAGGGCGCCATTGTTATGGCGAAGAATAAGAACAGCGCCTGCGTCGAATTCATTCTGTTACCCCTGAGAATTTAGTACACGTCACGCCAGCAGCCTCAATCGTCATCCTTTTTGCGCGGCGCTGCCGCCGGTTGTTCTTTCTCCTCGAGGGCGAGTAATTCGAGGGACGCCATGTCGACGACGCAATAGTTCGTGACTTCGCAGGTGAGAACGATCTTGGTCTGATCGCCGCTCCAAAAATACTGCACCACACGCTTGTTGGGCTTTTCGGGCGTGCCATATAGGGCGAATAACTTTTCAGTGATCGCTTTCTGATTGCTCGCGCCGAACAGTTGCACTGTCGAGCCGCTGAAGCGGCCCTTATAAAATCGGTAAGATATTTTTTGTATGTCGGCGCCACCCCAACTCATCTGGTCCGAGGGGCGCCGATAGTATGCGTAGTCACCCGTCTGCGACAACACCACTAGCTCTTTTTGATAGTTCTCAAAGGGCGCACCCCAAGCGACGCCACGGAAATCGCTGGGCTCGTTCTTCATACCCGCTACGGATAGGGATGCGTAACTCGCAATGGCCAGGCCGACGGTCATGGTTTTTAGTTTTTGCATGATAATTTCGCTAATGTGGCGGGAGGACAGGTCTGGTTTGATCCTGCTAATTACGAATGCCTTCTTTCCAGTTCGCGCCTTCGAGGGCTAACGTTTCTAGATAAGCGGCGATTTTGTAGAGCGTGTTGTCATCCAGAACGCCGCCCCAGGCCGGCATGTCTTTGATCTCGCGACCGGGTGCCTGCACGCCATTTTTAGTGATCTCGACATACTTGCGGAAACCTTTTTTGAATTTACGCAAATCCGCCGGCGTCAGGGCGCTGCTGGCGCGCTCGCCTGCCCCATCAGCCTTGCCGCCGTGGCAGACGGAACAAATCGCGCGGTAGTCGGATTTGCCGCTGCGTATGGCTGCGGCATCGCCGGAAAATGGATTCACTTCAGGGGCTTCCTCCGCGCGCGCAGAAGAGGCGGCAAAAGCGAACATCAGCCCCAACGCAATACTGTGTATGACTTGTCGCATCTGTTTATGTCTCATAAAGTGGTTGCGAAGAAAGGGCGCGTACTTGCGCACGCGCCCTAAGCTTTGAAACGCGCTGAATCAGGTTATGGTTTACTCAACCGTAAACCCAACCAGCATGTGGCCAAACTCTGCGTTGTGGGCTTCATCACGACCGAACCCTGGCGTGCCGCCCAGGGCTTGCACGATCATCTGCTTGCCCCCGGCGGTGTAGGTCGCTGGGCCAGCTTTCGCCGCCACACCCAGGCTCACGCTGTACAGGAGCTTACCGGATTTAGCATCCGTGATCTTGAACGTGCCGCCTTGAGTCGTGTAGACCGTAATGCCGCCAGCCGTGGTCAACATGCCGCCTGCGTAACCGGGTTTGCCTTCATCACTCTTCCATGCTTCCTTGCCGGTCTTTGGATCAATCGCGCGGTTGGTTTCGTTGCCCCAAATGAATTCTTGGTAAGCGCCGAAGTGACGGGCATTGCTGATGACTTTGATTTCCTCGAAGCCGTACTTCATGCCCGATTCCGATGCGGCTAAATACATCAAGCCGGTTTTCGGGTTATAAGCGTTGGGATACATGTTCACCCCACCCAGCAAGCCTGGCCAGATTTCGACGGGATCGCCACCTTCTTTTGGCAATGGAACCATGCCTTCGGGACGGCCCGCCGCGCTGTAACCCTTGATCCAAGTGACTTTGTCGACGAACTTATCACCCTTAATGTAGCTGCCGTCTTTCACGTTTAGGTAGTGGATGTAACCCGTCTTGTTGGGCTGGGCCACCACGGTCTTGCCGTCCATCTTGATCAACAGCGGTGTTTGGGGAATGTCGTAATCAAAGGGATCGCCCGGCACACCGACCCAGCGCCAAGTGACCTTGCCGGTCTCAACGTTAGTCGCGACGATACTGGCCGCACCGACGTTATCCATCTTGCCGGCGCCGCGATTTTTCGGATTCCACTCGTAGGCGTTTGCCGTTCCCGTTATATATTGCTTGGTTTCGGGATCGTAACTACCGATGATCCACGGACCCGCGCCGCCATAAGGCTTGGCTTCCTCCGGCCAGGTATCGCCGCCGGGTTCGCCTTTGGCGGGGATCATATTGGCTTTCCACTTGATGTTGCCGTTGGCGGGATCGACGCCTATCACATAACCTTGCAAGCCGCCTGTGTCGGTCGCGTTCATCGGAATGATGATCGTGCCGGGTACGGACATCGCGCCGATCGTCAGGAAGTAACCGTTGGAGTCTTTCGACTTGGCGAAATCTTTCGGATAGGGGAAGCCTTCCGGCGCATAGTCATGCACGAATTTAGCCTTGCCGGTCTTCATGTCGATGGCGTGCAGTTTCACGTCGTTGGACAGGAAGTAAACGTTATCGCCGTACAGCGTCACTCCGCGGTGCTTCCCGGTAAAGAACGGCACGTTGTAGCCGCCCCAATCATCGGGCAGTTTATGCTCATATTTCCAGATGACTTTGCCGGTCTTGCCGTCGATGGCAAACACCTTGTTGTCCTGCGGGAAATAGATCACGCCATTCAGAACACTGGGTGTGGCCTGGGCATCGGTTTTGCCCCCCACCGACAACACCCACGCCACTTTCGCGTTTTTCGCGTTGCCGGTGTTGATTTTGTCTAGGGTGCTGTAACGATGCCCGGCGTAGTTGCCGTTGCTATGGATCCAGTTGTCGCCGGCTTCAGCGGCCAGCATAGCGTCGGTAACGCCTTGCGCGTAAACGGCGCTGCCAATGCATGTCAGTGCTGCTGCAAGAACGCTCAATACGGGTTTGCGTAGCGAGTAACTCACGGTTGCTTCCTCCTGTTAAGATTAGTTATGCCACTGAAGGTGGCCAGTCACTCAGAAAAATCGCCGGCGTTTGCCAGAAAAAAGACGGGTGCCTTTGGTTCCCCTGCGTGGTGCTCCCCTACGATACCGCCCGGTTTCTGCAACCGGATGTGCTCGCCAGAGAGAGCTTATCTTAAACCAATTATTCTGCATTCGCGATAATAATTTTTGCGAGTTTTGCGACAGATGTCTCAACAAACGGATGACAGTTAAGGGATAATTTTTCGCGATGTAGCTTGGGCATGGCGCTACGGACATCCACTCGTTGACCTCGCCAGAAGCGCCATAGATATGGTCTCTCCAGGCATGCCCTGCCAGGAGACGCCTGTGAAGTGGTTCTTGGCATCACTCCAGGCGTTTGAAAACTAACGTCATCACTTTCATCTTGCCGTCGGGCGGGCCTTTGAGGGCCGGCGTCTTGACGGTCATGGTGTCACTCTTGACCTCAACGTAGCGAAACTGTTCCGTGCCAACCCAATTCTGGAAGGAGGACGCTTTGACATGATGCATGATGCCTTCACTCGTGAGGGTGTAGGTGCCGGAATAAGCGGCGTGGCTGGAAAACGCCTGGGCGCGTTCCTCGGCCGGGGTGTTGTAGCGATCGCCACTTAGTTTATTGCGTCCGTCTGCGGTGAGCATCACCGCCATGTTGCCGCCTGCAGTGTAGATGAGGTGGCCGCTGGGCCGCGCGCCGAAGACATTGAGCACCGCGCCTGTTTCGGTGTCCGTTGATACCCAAGATTCGAGTTGCCACGTGCCGACTACGGAATTGTCCGCAGCGGTCGTTGATCCCGTGTACAACGCAGCGCAAAGAATTAGGCTAAAGCGAAAAAGTTTGAGGCGAAATCCCATGATCATGTCCCTGGTTCAAAGTTAGAATAGAAATGGACTTGCGCGACCCGAAGTGCCTGCGCACGACAGCCTTATAAATCATACTTTTTCGCGGGTTATTTAGCAATGTCGGGGCCGCTAGATAATGTTACCCGCGACATTTTGGCTGCGCGTTGCGCCACTGTAGGACGGGTGGTTTTTTCTCCTCGCAATGCACGGTCTTCGCGCATGCAGGTGTAGCGGGCACCTAGATTGTGCCGTGGCCACCCACGCGCATCTTCGAGCATTGCCCGGAGAGCCGCTCCAGATAAGGCTCTCCAGGCAGTCATTTGGTATTTTTAAGTTGGCATGGGCTTTGCATTCGTATCCCTTGGCTACCATTTTTCACGGAGGGACAACCATGTCTGGCACGAAATTGTTTCGCAAAAAATCACCCAAGACTAAAACACCCACGGCGACGGATCCAGCGCGCCGGAAATTTTTG
>JBDSJK010000314.1:0-6761 GCA_039917535.1 Burkholderiales bacterium | reverse complement strand
ACACCACATTGTGCGCGCTAACTTTTTACGATTGCTTCAAAGCGGGCGCCAGCTATTACGGCGTGAGCGATCTTACGGCACTCGCGGAGGATACGCACAAATTCGAATCGCGTTATTTGGATCGCTTGGTTGGACCGTATCCAGCTGCGGCCAACGTTTATCGCGAGCGATCGCCGATAAACTATGTCGATCGGCTCAGCGCACCGGTGATTTTTTTGCAGGGAATGGAAGACAAAGTAGTCCCGCCCAATCAAGCAGAGATGATGGTCAACGCGCTAAAAAAGAAAGGCGTGCCGGTCGCGTTCATCGGCTTTCCCGGCGAGCAACACGGCTTTCGACGCTCGGAAACGCTGAAGCGCGCGCTAGATGTTGAGCTGTATTTTTACGCCCACGTGTTTGGTTTTAATCTGCCGGAGACTATCGAGCCGATCGTTATTCATGGTTGATATCAGCGGCGTATTTGCCGATTCGGGGCCGCTGGCGCAAGCGCTCACGGATTATAAACCGCGCGCGCAGCAGATCGAAATGGCCGCGGCAATCGCCGCGGCGATGGAACAGCAAAGCGTGTTGATCGCCGAGGCGGGTACCGGCACCGGCAAGACGTTTGCCTATCTCGTCCCCGCGCTACTGATGGGCGGCAAAGTCATTATTTCCACGGGCACGAAAACCCTGCAAGATCAACTTTTCGATCGCGATATTCCGTTGGTGCGCAAGGCGCTCAACGTTCCGGTTAAGATTGCGCTACTCAAGGGGCGCGCCAATTATGTTTGTCACTATCACCTGGAGCGAGCCAAGCTAGAAGGCCGCTTCGCAAGTCGCACGGACGTGCACTATTTGCAAGAGGTTTCCGGTTTTATCCAGACCACGAACACTGGCGATAAAGCCGAACTCGGCAGCGTGCCGGAAACTTCTGCCGTGTGGTCGCAAGTCACTTCGACACGCGACAATTGCCTCGGCCAAGACTGTCCGTTTCATCGCGATTGCTTCGTGCTCAAGGCCCGCAAAGCCGCGCTGGATGCGGATATTGTGGTCGTGAATCATCATCTATTTTTCGCTGACGTGATGTTGCGCGACGAAGGTTCGGGCGAATTATTGCCCGCGTGCAACACCGTCATTTTCGACGAGGCCCATCAATTGCCGGAAGTCGCCACGCTGTTTTTTGGCGAAAGTGTTTCTACCGCGCAGATCGTCGAATTGGCCCGCGATACACGCGTAGAAGCCGCACTCAACGCGAAAGATTTTGTAGAGTTGCCCAAGGCCGCTGAAGATCTGGAACGTGCCGCGCGGGATTTACGTCTCGCATTTCCGCCGCTGGACGGCGCCATTACTCGCTTTCAAGCCAGTGCGTTGAAGCTGCGCGAAGAGTTTGCACCCAACTTGGAGTTAACCGCCAAGGCGCTCGACGCATTCAGCGCGATACTGCTCGAGCAAGCGGAACGCAGCGAAGGCTTGAAGAATTGTCTGCAGCGCACCACGGACATCCGCGAACGTTTACAGCGTTGGCGCAATCATTCGGACACCAACCAAGTGCGTTGGGCGGAGCTATTTTCGCAATCGGTGCAGCTCAACGCCGCGCCGCTTGAGATTGCGGAAATTTTCCAGCGCCAGCTTGCCAGTCATCCCAAAGCCTGGATTTTCACCTCGGCGACCTTAGCGGTGTGCGAAGATTTTCGTCATTATCAAAGCGAGATGGGACTCAAGGACGCAACCACGCGCGCCTGGGGCAGCCCGTTTGATTTTGAGCGGCAAGCGTTGCTATATGTCCCGGCCAACATGCCGGAACCTAATGCGCCGCAATATACTGAGGCTGTGGTGGCGGCTGCTTTACCTGTCATCAAAGCGGCGGGCGGACGCACGTTCTTGCTGTTCACCAGCTTAAAGGCCATGAATGACGCGCGCTTAAGGGTACAGGTAAATTTTAGCGAAGAGGGCATTGTGTTTCCGCTGCTCGTACAGGGCGATCGCCCCAAAGCGGAATTATTGGAACGCTTTCGTGAACTCGGCAACGCGGTGCTGATCGGTAGCCACAGTTTTTGGGAAGGCGTCGACGTGAAGGGTGATGCGTTATCCGTCGTCATTATCGACCGCTTACCGTTCTCGCCGCCGGACGATCCCGTTGTCGCGGCACGCATCGAAGCGCTAAATAAGAACGGCCGCAGCGCCTTTATGGAATATCAACTGCCCGAAGCGATTATCACCCTGAAGCAAGGCGCCGGACGGCTCATACGCGACGAAACCGATCGCGGCGTGCTGATGATTTGCGACCCGCGACTGATCTCCAAAGGTTACGGCCGCCGCATCTGGCAAAGTCTCCCACCCATGAAACGCACACGGGAAGTGGACGAGGTGATTGCGTTTCTTAGCGTCGGTGAAAAGGTAAAGAACCAGGTATAATTTATGCATGCCTGGAGACCTAGTACCAGAGCGTCTCTCCGGCAACATGCCGCCAGGAACGAGCATGGAAGCGGCGTTCCTCGAATGTAATTAGACGGTTTTCTGTGTCGAAGGCGTCGCGCCGCTCAGCTTTTCCGCCAGCGCTTCCGCAATGACATCGCTGACGCTATTCATTAAATCCTGTTTCAGATCGGAGCCGACCTGCAGCAACGTGATATGGATGGCACGTTCGATCTGTGACGCCAAACGCTTCTCGAATTGGTCGGCGATGCGGTCGTCGAGTTTTTCCAGCACCCGTTCAAAAATATCCGCAGCGAGACCTTCCAGCGCTTGGTCTGCGGGCCGCCTGGTTCTGGGGGTAGGTGTGGTCTTGCGTGTCGGAGCGGTGACGGGTCCGTCGTCTTCCACCCTGTCAGTCAGCACGGGGACGTCGGACAATACGTGATCGCCCATGCCAGCAACGCCACTGCGATGGCGTTTTAACAGCGCATCGACTTTGTTCAGTAGGGCTTCTTGATTTTCTCGCTTGCCGGCCATGTCAGTGACTTCGGTTGTGGGATTCAATAGGGTAGCCGCGGTCGCGGTAGAAACGAAACCGTTCGCGCGCGGCGATGCGATCGGCTGCGTCGACACTCACAATCTCAATCAAGCGCTGAAATTGGCTGAAGAAGGGCGGCCATTCGTTGCGCAGATTGATCAACACTTCGGCATGAGCACGCTCATCGGCTTGGTGGTCGATGATGATCGGTGTTTCGCTTGCCAGTTCCGCATCCGCTCGCGCGTGGGGCAGGAAACCGATTGCCGAACTGGTCCACAGCAGTTTGTCGATGGCGTCTGAGGTGGCCTCATCGGGTGTGAATATCAGCACTTTCAGCTTACGCTCATAGGCCTTCGCAACCAGCTGACACGCGGTGTGCAGCTTGTTGTCGACGTGGGTGTAGAAGTCGATTTGAGTCACGTTGGCGCAATGCCTATTGGTTCACCTTTCATTAATTATTTTTAGCCCGTGCCATCAAGAAATGGCACAACAAGCCAACGGGTCGTCCGGTGGAGCCTTTTTCGCGGCCGGATTTGTAGGCGGTGCCCGCCACGTCCAAGTGTCCCCAAGCGAACTTCTTGGCGAAGCGCGACAGGAAACACGCCGCCGTGACGCTACCGGCAGGCCGCCCACCGATGTTGGCCATGTCGGCGAAATTGCTGCGCAGTTGCTCTTGATAGTCGTCCCACAGCGGCATCCGCCAGACGCGGTCTTGGGCCCAATCGCCCGCATGTACCAACTCGTCGGCAAGCGCGTCCGCATTGGCGTACATGCCTGAAGCAACGTTGCCCAGCGCAATCACGCAGGCGCCCGTCAGCGTGGCGATGTCAACCACGGCGCTGGGATGGTAACGCTCCGCGTAGGTGAGTGCGTCACACAGAATCAGCCGGCCTTCCGCGTCGGTGTTGAGGATTTCAATGGTTTGTCCCGACATGCTCTTTACGATATCGCCGGGGCGAGTGGCGTTGCCGTCGGGCATGTTTTCGCATGTGGGCACCAAGCCCACCACATTCAGCGGCAGCTTCATCAGCGCAATGGCTTTCATGGTGCCGAGCACACTCCCGGCGCCGCTCATGTCATATTTCATCTCGTCCATATCTGGCGCGGGTTTCAGCGAAATGCCGCCAGTGTCGAAGGTGATGCCTTTGCCGATCAGCACGACGGGCTTAGCGCCTTTCTTGCCGCCATTGTGCTGCATAACGATGAACTTCGGCGCATTGCGGCTGCCGAGGGAAACCGACAGTAACGAACCCATGCCCAATTTTTCCATGTCCTTTTGCTCAAGGACATCGACTTTGATGCCGTGAGTCTTGACCAGCTTGCGCGCCGCGTCGGCGAGGTAGGCGGGCGTACAGATATTCGGTGGCGTGTTACCCAAATCTTTTGCAAAGGCAATGCCAGTGGCGATGGCGTGGCTGGTGCGCAACGCTTCGTCGACGGCAGTTTGCTCCGGCTTATCCAAAACATTAAAGCTAATTTGCTTAAGCGCGGGGGAATATTTTTCCGGCGCACCTTTGTAGCCATCAAAGCGATATTGCGATTCCACGGCAAACAACACGGCTTGCTCGGCTTTCCACGCGGCGTCACGATGGGTGACCGGAATTTCGAGCAGACACAAAATGGCGCTTTCGGCGCCGGTCTTAGCGAGGGCGCGGACGGTGGTCCGAATCACGTCGCGATAGGATTTATCGCTCAACGTCTGGTCTTTGCCCAAACCGACCAACAGCACCCGTTCGGCTGCGATGCCGGGGACGCCATGCAGCAGGAGGCTAGAGCCGACCTTGCCTGTCATATCACCCTGCTTGAGGATGGCGCTAAGATGTTTAGCGGCCGCTTTCTCCAGTGCCGCCGCGCTTGGGGCGAATCGTGTTGATTCGTAGACGCCGACGACCAGGCAACCTGCCTTGGCTTTTTCCGGGCTTAAACTTTTTGTGCTAAATTCCAACTTCCGCTCCTTAATTTAAATTTGACCTAAGTTAACAGTGTGTTGAAAAACGTAGCGAGCGCAGAATAGACAAGGCGCGAAAGACAGCAAAAGCGGAACGTACACGCAAGTACGTGAGCATTTTTCTGTCTTTCGCAACGCAGGATAGTCAAGCGCAGTAGTTTTGCAACATACTGTTAGTCCGACCTTCCGATTATCCCTATAGTGCTAGAGAAAAGTCAAAGCGCGTTTCATCCATGATTTTCACTTATGATTTTTTCGCGTAGTCTCGTGCGTGAATTTGGCCATATCGCGCTCACCGTCGGTGCGGTGCTGCTCGCCATCACGTTCACGACGCAGATTATCAAATTGCTAGGCAAGGCCGCCGGTGGCAGCTTGCCGGCAGATGCGGTGCTGATCATGCTGGGTTTCGGCGCACTCAATTATTTGCCGGTTGTCCTTTCGCTCACGCTCTTTATTGCAGTGCTGCTCACGTTATCGCGCTGTTATCGCGATTCGGAAATGGTGGTGTGGTTCGCTAACGGTAAGAGCTTGATGGATTTCATACGGCCGGTATTTTTGTTCGCGCTGCCGCTGGTGCTGACCGTGGGCGCACTAAGCCTGTTTTTGTCGCCTTGGGCCATTAAACAGGGTAGCGAATATACGAGCCGTCTAGACGCCCGTAGCGACGTATCACGCATCTCCTCAGGTGTGTTTCGCGAGTCCAAGAATGCGGAGCGAGTTTTCTTTGTTGAAAGCGTTGACCTTAACACTAACCGCATCGAAAACATATTTGTTCAATCGGTTCAACATCAAAAACTCGGCGTGATCGTCGCTGAAAAAGGTTATCAGGAAACTCAGCAAAATGGCGACAAGTTTATCGTTTTGCAAAACGGCCGACGCTACGAGGGTACGCCTGGCCAGGCGGATTATCGCATGGTGGATTTCGAGCGCTACGCCATGCGCATCGAGAGCAAAGTTAAAGCCACTGGCCCACCCAGCGCCAAGACGATGATGCCCCAGGAAATTCTTAAACAGCCCACGCCGGAGCGCATGGCCGAGTTGCACTGGCGCATCGGTTTGCCCGTGAGCGTGCTCATTCTGGCGCTGCTCGCCATTCCGTTGAGCTATGTGAATCCACGCGCGGGCCGCTCGGCAAATCTGGTCCTCGCCATTTTGATCTACATGATTTATAGCAACCTCATGAGCATCGCCCAGGCGTGGATTGCTCAGGGCAAGCTCTCGCCTGCCGTCGGCCTATGGCCCGTTCACTTGCTCATGTTGCTGGTATTGTTTGCCATGTTCTACTGGCGTTTGGGTGCCGGCAGGAGCTTGGGTTCTAGGCTGCGCGGCCTGCGGCAATTAGCCCGCTCTGCATGAGCAAATTTGCCGTGCTCGTTGATCTAGTTTATCCTTAGCGCCCTTCAGCCAGCTTAACGGCTGATTTCCAAAGTTGCAGTGTTCCGGAGAGGTGGATGAGCGGTTTAAGTCGCACGCCTGGAAAGCGTGTTTAGGTGAATAACCTAACGCGGGTTCGAATCCCGCTCTCTCCGCCAACCTAGCATCCGAACTAGTGCCATAGAATCCACTCAATCCCCGCAATAGCGGAGGTTTTTGTTTGTGGGCTGTCCTTTGAAGTGGGGTAACGTCCGTTTGCCTCTCGGCTAAAACCGTGGTAAAAATCGTGGGAAGAAATTACCACGATTTTGGAGTCACCACGATGCTGACCCCTGCCAAGTACAAAACGCGAGGGGTGAAGGCAAGGCCATTCGCAAGCCGGCGGATGAAGGCGGTTTATACCTCTCCAGGAAAAATTTGAAGACGTTACTTAGAAGCTGGACTTCTGACCCAAACGAGTCGGAATTGACAACTTGGTACCCTCGTGTTCGAGCGCGGCTCAGCGAG
>JBDSJK010000313.1:0-16109 GCA_039917535.1 Burkholderiales bacterium | reverse complement strand
GGCCGCTGAACTGCTTTCAAAGGGGACATTTCCCGAGTTTCTCGACTGGGAATGGAACGTGGATGGACAATTAAGTTGGCTGGCGCGTTATAAATGCCGAGCGGCTCCAGCAAGAGAGCGATTTGTTCGGTCATGTGACGTTGGTCAAATTGACTGTCGTATGGGATTGCGATATCCACTTCGCGAGGCTTCGTTGCACCCACTGGTACGGTTGCTAGCACACGGCGCGCGCCGGTGGACCTTGCAAGCCGCAGCCAATTCTTTGTGGGGCTCGTGCTGGCAACGATCGCTAAATCAAATTTCAACTTACGAATTTTTAATATCAAGCGCAGCTTACCCCACCATGCGGCAAGACGACTCTCCCCTTGGCCTGCATGCTTTCCCTTTACGTAGGCGAAAATTTCATCCACGTCGGTGTTCCCGTATAACACCGGCGCGTTGTATGAATTCACCAAAGCCGCGATGAAAGCATCTGGGAATTTTTGCCGCAACAGGCGAAATGATGGGGTTGTGCAGACGAGGTCCCCGATATTGTCACGACGGATAACGAGTATACGGGGGCGGTCGCCCAATTGCACCAATGGTCGCGTTTGCGTCATCACGCGGTGGAAGCGTAAGCTAGAATTGCTTTTGCTCTTGCTTCCCACGAGAGCACCCCGGCTCTAGCGCTAGCACGACGAGACAGATCAGCATAAAGTTGGCAGTCGCCCAAAAGACTCTGTATTGCGGAGCTCATCTGCAGTGTATCCCCCGGCGAAAAGTACAGTGCTGCGTCTCCCAGCACTTCGCGTGTCGATGGCAAATCGCTGGCGACGACCGGCATGCCGAGAGCAAGGAAATCCAGCGCCTTGACTGGGCAAGTGAGGTAACGATTATAAAACGTATCCTCCAGCGCGACGATGCCGATACTCGCGGTATCGGCGAGGGCGCGGAACATTTGTGCCGGCGGAAGGAACGGTGTGAACAACACATCTCCTTTTGCAAAACCTGCTTCCCCACGCAACCTGTCGACTTCCACAGGGCTGCCGCCAAATAGCGCCAGGCGGATGCCGTGGCTTGCCAACTCACCCACCACAGAGAGCATGCCCGGAATTCCCTTGGATTGAAGCAGATGGCCGATGTAGGCCACCGTGCGACGCGTGCGCCGCGCTTCGAACGCACGCTCCTCTGGCAGTGGCAGCAACTTTACGCCGAGTGGCAACGCCATGCCTTTTACATTTGGAAGCGCGTCACGATAGCGCTTGAGTTGCTCGGTCGTGATAGCAACAATGCCATGCAGACGTGGCAGGTAGGTGCGTTCCAGTTCGCCCCGCTTGCGATCGCCGCGGGAAAGGGTGGACGGTTCGCGCCAGCTTTGATCGACATACAAATTGTGCGGTTCGAACAGGCACACGCAGCCGGGCACAGGCGCGAGTTTGGCCAGTATGGGCAAGAAGCGTTGCTCGCGCGACAATACCAAGAGTCGCTTGTCCTGAAGTAGCAATCTGGCAAAGCGCTCGGCATAGGCAAAATAAGGATGGCGTAAATGCCACCATTGTTTCTTGAGCCTGATGCGATGAATGTGCAGCCGAGGGTGTGCTTTGAGGCTGTAGAAATCTTGCAGATCGCTATCAGTGGCCGAATCCTCTCCGTGGTCGGGCATCAATAAATGGGTTTCCACACCGCACTGGGCAAACGACCAGGCGTTGTGAACGCCGATATAGGCAATCGCGGCATGACTTTTCCAGGATCCGGAATGCACCCATAGAACTCGCATGGAATTATGCGGCCGTGACATTTAGCACCGTGCGCTTGAACACCATGTGATTGCGCGGCACCCTGCTATCGGCACGTATCATTATTTAACTCCTAGTTGGTCCAAGGCGCTCAGCACATCCCCAAAGCTGATGCTCTTTATGCAGATCGGATTGCCGCATTCCTGAGGCGACCGCCAGCAGTGTCGCACCCACGCAAGGTCGCGCTCAAACAGCAAGGTTTGATCGCGGCAAGCGATATCCTCAATCCACACCGGCATGAACGCGCTGCGGCCCCAGAAGCGCCCCGCTCCCGAAACAATCGGTGAGCCGGGTCCGAACAGCGCGACCGTTGGTGTACCGACAATACGCCCCAGGTGGGCGATGCCGGTGTCGGGACAGACGACAAACGCGGCATTCGCCAAGAGATGCCAAAGCTGGGCGAGATCAAGCGCCCCGGCGAGATGGCGAAAATTTCGTTGTGGGTCGAGTTCGCGCGCCAATTCTTCCTCGCCTTTGCCGGAACTTAGCACGATATTGAATCCTCGCGATACCGCCCAACTCGCCAACGCACGCCAATTCGCCGTCGGCCACAGCTTATGTGGGCTGCTCGCCCCCAAGTGCAACACGCAGTAAGGATGCGACGGCAGATCGTAGGGTGAACAACGCGGCGCTTGCCATTCGCCGATTTCATACTCCGCGTCAAAAACGCCGTCGATCAAACGCGTGGCGATATCACCCCAAGCTTCAGGTTCATCGGGAAACCTTACAAACTCATCCACTGGCCAATCCTTGTAGGATCGCCGATCTGACGCAAAGGCAACCACCCAACGCGCCCCTAGGGCACGCGCTATCCACGACCAACGGTTATCTGCGGGAATCAGCGCCAAGTCAAAACCCGCTTCGCGCGCCAGGGCCCGATGGCTTGCCAAAGAGCGTGGATTATAGGGCAATGCCGTTACGCCGTAAGGCTTCTGCTCGAATAACGGCACATAAGCCGGGTTGCACAGCATCACAATGCCGGCAGCAGGATAACGGCCGCGCAGCTTCTTAAGTAATGGTGCGAGCATGATCGTGTCGCCCAAGAGCAAATGGTGCGCGATGAGAATACGCCGCACGTCGTTGGGCCGTACACGACTGCGCGCCAGCAGAGGGGGTAGCGCGCGGGCGAACACCCATAGTCTCGGCCAGAAGCGGCTAGCCATCGGCATTAGCGCGTGCCAGCACGGTGAGTTGGGCGAGACTCTCGTCGAGGATGAGCAATTGCAACAGTTGCTCAGCGAAATGCTCTTCTCCCGCATAATAGCGCGCCGCTAGCTGGTTTATGCATTGCGCATTCAACTGAGCACCAGAATGCGCCGTGAGCCGGGCGCCGAGCCCTTCTACATGATCCGCTAGATCCTGGTGCAGCCACTGCTTGAGCGGCGGATTAAAGCCGCGCTTTTTGCGCAGCAGGGCGGGCTGAGCTTCTGGCGCCGCGCTTGCCAACAAGCGCTTGGGCGGATCCGTGAAGCGATCCGAGTCGGACAAAGCGAGTACACGCTGCACGAACAAATGGTCGAGCAAGGGCGCGCGCAGCTCCAACCCGTGGGCCATGGTGCAAAGGTCCGCCTTGCGCAGAATGTACTCCGGCAGATAATTGTCGAAATCAATCTGTACCAGTGCGGCCCGAGGTGACAGCAATGAGGAGTTGTCCTCGCTGCGCCAATAAACCACCTTACGTTCTGCGAATTCGGGCTGGAGCGCCGCGCGTTGCCAAGGCGCGAATCCGGAAAACCGTAATGCGTAAGCATGCTCCCATGACATAGCCCCTTCTGCCATCAGTTTGCGTGACCCAGTCAAATGAAGACTCGGCTGGAACATGTACGGAATCCGCAAGCCCCGCCGCCAGGCGCTGCGCAAATGTTGGCTGTAGCGTTTGTAGCCGCCGAACAATTCGTCACCGCCATCGCCACCAAGTACCACGGTAGCCTGCTTAACGGTAGCTCGGGCTAGATACCAAGCCGGGATGCAACTCGGGTCAGCGAAGGGTTCGTCCAAGTCACGAACCAAGGTTGCGAAATCGCGACGCAGCTCGTCTTGTATCTCAATACGGTGATTCGGCATGCCCAGGCGCATCGCCAGTCCCGCCGCTTGTGCACTTTCGTCGAAGGCAGTACCTGGGAAAGCTGCGGTAAACGTCGCAATATTCCCGTAACCCTGCGCGTTCAATCGAGCCGCGATGACTGCCGAATCCACGCCGCCGCTTAAAAACAAGCCCACCGGCCGGTCTGATGCGGTGCGTAGCCCTATGGCATTGTCTAACTCCGCCCGCCAGTCGCCCGCTTCGGCGCTCGGTCGCCAATAGCGCTTTTGTTCAAGCGTGCGCGTGTTCAAGTCAAAACACAGACGGTGGCCATTCTCCAGGCGCCGTAGGGTCGAAAAAATAGTGCGCGGAGCGGGAATGTAGCGGTGAGTGAGGTAGGCGTCGATGCCTTGATGGGAAAATCCTCGCCGCTCAAGTGGCACGAACGGCAGCACGGAACGCACTGTGGAGCCAAAAGCAAACTCGCCATTCGCGTAGTAATAAACCAGCGGCTTTAATCCTAAGCGATCACGTACCACGTGAAGCTTGTGTTCGCGCAGATCAAGAATTACTAACGCGAACATGCCGCGCAGTTTAGGGATCAGGGCTTCTATTCCCCAGGCTTCGTAGCCGCGTAGGATAAACTCCGTGTCCGAGCGGGTGTGAAAACGATGCCCTGCGGTAGCGAGTTGCTGTGCCTCCTGCTCCCAGCCATAGACTTCGCCGTTGTAGCAGATCCAAATATCCTTAGCATCATTGTGCATCGGCTGATCAGCAACCGGCCGTGGATCGCGGATTGCGAGACGCGCATGCAGCAATGCATTGGTTGCTAACGGCGTGGCGAGTTGGAAGCGTTCATCCCAAAACACACTGTGCTGCGCATCCGGGCCGCGTGGGCGCAAGGCATCAAGCATGTCTCGAGGAACGTTAGGCACCACCGGGCGCTGCGCGAAAAATCCAGCGATGCCACACATCTTAGGTAGTTGACGCTGCGTTGAAAAACACGACTTCCATGTCGTCCAGCATACGCTCGATGCCGAAAAGATCGCGCGCACGTACTAGGCCCGCTTGACCAAAATCGTCGCGGCGCTGTGGCTGGCCGGCGAGTAACCCAAGCGCCTGGGCTAATGCGGCACTATCCTTTGGCGCTACGAGCAGGCCAGTCACACCATGGATCACCGCCTCGCCAATCGAACCAATAGGTGTTGATATGACCGGTAGTCCACAGGCCATGGCCTGTGTAATCGCCTGGGGCACGCCTTCGTCGCCGTAGGACGGCAGCACGAATAGATTCAGCGCGCTAAGCCACTCGGGCACATTATTTTGGCGCCCCACAAATTGCACCCGTTGACCTAACCCCAACTCCGCCACCTTCGCCCGCAATGCCGCTTCGTAGGGGCCATCCCCTACAACTAACAAGTACCACTGATCGAGTTCAGTCGAAAGCTTCGCGAATGCTTCAAACAGATAAACATGTCCCTTCCAATCGCGCAGCGTCGCAACAATTCCCATGAGCTTGGCGTCGGGGTCCAGCCCCAGGACTTGTCGGCATTTCGCCCGCTCTAGGGGGCGAAAGCGCTCTAGGTCGATCCCGGTTGGGACGGAGGTCATGGTATCCAGCGCAAAATTATTGTTATTGTAGAGTTGTTGGCGGAGCGCTTCTCCGGTGGTCACGATGTGACACGTCGCGGTTTGGTAAAGCCAGCGTGTTGCCCGCGAACGGTTGACCGCTGTGGAAACATGACGAGTGCGCACGATCGGTCGGCAGCGGGGAATGAGACGTGCAGCCAAGGCTGCAAGCCAACTATCGGTGGAACTGTGTGTATTGACGACATCGTATGCGCCGATCTGCCGCGCCATCCAACCTCTCATGGCGAGCAGTGCGGTCAGATTCTTTTTTTCTATCGGCAGTGTGATCACGTCTATTCGTTGTTCGCGCGCGGCCGGCGCAATGTCGGCACCCGGTGGACATAGCAGGCTAACTTGATGCCCGCGCGCCATCATCCCCTGAATCTCCGTCAAAATCCGGATCTCTTGGCCCCCCCAACCCGTGGACGATTCAGTGTGAAGGATACGTAGCCTAGTCCCCACTTTTTAGCGAACCTGGCCCGATATTCATTGCACCGCTGCGGCCTGTTCGGTCTGGTTTGCGAACTGCGCCTGATAGAGCCGCGCGTAGGAACCACTGCGCGCGAGTAGCTCCGTATGGGTCCCCGCCTCTTCGATTTGTCCCGACGCCAGCACGATTATCCGATCGGCGCGCTCGACGGTCGAGAGCCGGTGGGCGATCACGATGGTGGTGCGGCTTTTCATCAGGTTTTCGAGCGCGGCTTGCACTTGTCGCTCCGATTGCGTGTCCAGTGCCGAAGTCGCTTCGTCCAAAATCAAAATGGGCGCATCCTTGAGCAGCGCGCGCGCAATCGCTAGCCGTTGTCGCTGTCCGCCCGAGAGTTTCACGCCATTTTCGCCGATCATCGTATCGAGCCCGTCTGGCATCGCGCGGATGAATTCCATGGCGTAGGCAGCTTCCGCGGCAGCGATCACTTTTTCACGCGGCGCACTCGCAAGCGGGCCATAGGCTATGTTCGCCGCAACGGTGTCGTTAAATAGCACGACATCTTGGCTGACCGAGGCGATATTCGCTCGTATGCTATCCAGTTTGACGGACGTAATGTCCTGCTCGTCGATCAATATACGCCCGGCGCTTGGATGGTAAAAACGCGGTAGCAGGTTAGCTAATGTAGTTTTTCCGCTCCCCGACGCGCCAACAAAAGCAATGGTTTCGCCCGGATTGGCCACAAAGGACACCCCTTTAAGCGCATCGGCTTCACTCTCAGGGTAGCGAAATACCACCCGTTCGAACTCAATTTTCCCTCGCGCCCGACCCAACTCATTGGAGCCCGTGTCGATTTCCGTCGACTCGTCCAGCACTTCAAACACGCTTTCCGCCGCCGCTAACCCGCGCTGCAATGGCTCATTAACATTGGTGAGGCGTTTAAGCGGTGCGAGCAACATCATCGCGGCAGTAATGAATGAAACAAAGCCACCCGGAGTAATTTCGTTGGCGGCTGCTTGCCTCGTGACCAAAAATACAATTAGCGCGAGCATCAGCGCCGCTACTAACTCACCCATGGCGGAGTTAGACGACGACGCGGCGGCTTGCTTCATGGAGAAGCGGCGGAAATGGTTGATCGCGTCGTAAAAACGTTTACCCTCGTAGCTATGTCCGCCAAATACTTTGACCACGCGGTGACCATCGATGCTCTCATTGAGCACTTGAGTGATACCACCCATGGCACGCTGGGATGCGCGGCTCACTTGGCGCAGACGCCCGCTAAATTTGCGCACCATAAAGGCCAGCACGGGTGCGACTGTTAACGCAAGCAGCGTGAGTTGCCAGTTGAGATATAACAGCCAGCCAAGCAAACCGATTATCGTTAGCGAGTCTTTAATCGCGACCGTGATGATGCCCGTAGCGGCAGATGTGACCTGGTTTGCGTCGTAGGTTAGTTTCGAGATCAGTCGACCGCTAGAGTGGGTCGAAAAATATCCTAGCGGCAATTTCATAAGACGCTCGAACATGGCGTTGCGCAGATCCATCACCACGCGACTTCCTACCCAGCTGATCGAAAAATTACTGGCGAACGCAGCGCTGACGCGCACCAGCGTGATACCGATAATGGCGAACGGTAGCCATTTCATGACTGTCGGATCCTTTTGCAGGAAGGTCCCGTCGATCATCCATTTCATCAGCGCAGCGAAGCTGCTGTCTGTCGCGGCTGCGATGACCATGGCTGCAACCGAGACAAGAAAAACCCAGCGGTAGGGCCAAACAAAGCGGAGCAGCCTGACATACAAAACTTTACTACCTAGAGGCGTGTTACTTATCGGCATTGAATGTTTTCTAGACCGTTAACCGCGCGAGAAAATATAGGCGCAGCTATTCATTGCAACCATTCCGTAGGACTACGTCGCAAAAAAGCGTTATCTGGATGTTCGATAGGCATGGGGTTCCATAGTGCACAACGCAGAATTATATCTTGTGGCGATCGCCGCGTCCTGCAATAGGCGCACCCTCGGCCTTAGGCTCAGCGCTATCCAACAGTAGTTTTTCGTAAAGGCGCACATATTGCTCGGACATCTTTTCCAAAGTGAGATGCTGCACACTGCGCGCAGCCGCTAGGCTCGCGCTTTCGCGGAGAACCGGATCAAGCAATGTTCGCATATGGGCAGCGATCGCGTCGACATCTAGCGGGTCGCACACATACCCGCTCTCGTCCTGCGTGATCAATTCCGCTGCGCCGCAGCGAGTGCTGGTTATCACAGGCAAGCCGCTCGCTAGCGCTTCTAATACCGCGTTGGACAGCGGCTCGTACAGCGTTGGGAGTACGAACACGTCGGCAGCGCCGTAGAATGGCCTCACGTCATGCTGCGCGCCCGCGAAACGCACGCGTTCTTGTATGCCCAAGGCTTGAGTTTGCTGTTCGAAGACGCGTTGCTTCTTGTCCTTACCTACGATAACGAGGTAGGCATTTTCATTACGCAATTGCGCAAACGCAGTCAACAATTGCCGCACACCCTTGCGATCAAATCCTGAGCCTACATAGAGAAACATCGTCACCGAGAGCGGGATGCCAAGCCGCGCGCGCAGTGCGTCGCGATGCAGTTCGCGCAGTCGCGGACTGAAATCAGCCGAGTCGATGCCGTTATAGATGACGTGCAGTTTGTCCGTCGCCACACCGAAGAAACGCTGAATGTCATCGCACACCATGCGCGAAATGCAAATCACAGCGCGAAGACGTGGATCGCCGAACATACGTTCTTCCGCCACAAGCGTATGACGATGCCAAGGACTCAAGCGCATAGCTAGCCGTGCCAGCGGGCCCAAGGTGCGGGAGCGTGCCTCTAGCCAGGCCGCATGAACACCATCGCCGGCGCGAAACACGTCACAACCGGCGATGCGCTCGTGGCTTTGCACCAGGCTAAAGCGCTCACGCGCCATGGTTGCGTTCACACAGCGCGCAAAGCTCCAGTCACGCCAAAGTCGTCCAATATGAAAGGGGTTGCAGATGATGACCGGATATTGCGTCTGACCACTCCACTCACGGGTGATTAAGGTCAAGCTGACATCACGCGCCGCCAAGGCGGCTAACGCGCGTTCAACAAAACGCTCAGCGCCTCCAAATGCACTGTAGCGCTGGCGCACCAACGCGACCCTCATGGCGCGGTGAGGATCAGCGCATCGATAGCTAGTCGCACGCTACTCGTCGGCAAGGTGGTGAGACATTCGCTGACCTTGCCGCCGCCGCATCCATCTTGGCCGCAAGGCCGGCATGGGTGTGCGGAGGTCACGATGCGATGCGGCACCATCCACGGTCCCCACTCGACATCGCCACTGGGGCCGAATAGTGCGACCACTGGCGTTTGCATGGCGGCCGCAATGTGCATGGGCGCGGAATCGACGCCGACGAAGAGTTTTGCTTGCGCGGTGAGCGCGGCGAGTTCTTTAAGCGAAAATTGTCCCGATAGGTCAACCGCTGTGTCCCCACCGGCCACACGTATGCGTTCCACCATCGCGAGTTCTTGGGCGTCCGGCGCGCTGGTCATCACGACGCGGTGGCCCTCGTGCTCAAGCTGGCGGATGAGTTCAGCAACTTTTTGCTCGGGCCAGGTTTTGAATAGCCAACGCGCTGTGGGATGCAGATGTATGAAACTCTTAGCACCGAGATGATGCTTACCGAGCAGCGCGCGAATTTTTTCTCGTGCGGCATCGCCCGGATCGAGCACCAACTGCCTTTCTGCCAACTGCGGTTGAATACCGATGCGGCGTAAGGCGTCGAGATTCGTTTCCACCGTATGGCGCTTACCCCCACCCACGCGCGGATACAAATGACTGAAACTCTTCCAACCCCAGCGTTGGCGCGAACCTAACTCGGCCGCCACGCCGTAACGTATGCCAAGCAACTGCTTCAACCAGCTGCCGCGCGGATGCTCCGTAAGATGCACGATGAGGTCGTAGCGACGTGCTTTCAGCGCGCTGAAAAGTTGCCACTCATGACGAATCTGCGCCAGGCCGCCTTGCTTTTTCCAGTTGCGATCAATGGTAAATATTTCGCTGATTGCGGGATGTAGCGTGAGCATCGGCGCAGTGTCGTCGTAAATAAGCGCGTCGATTTCCAGATGGGGCCCATGATTTTTCAGCACTTGAAATACCGGCGAGGTGAGCAGCACGTCGCCATGATGGCGCAGCTTGGTAACCAGCACGCGCCGTATGCGGTTGAGATCAATTGCGTCATTCACCATGGTCGGGACGATAGCAAACTTTAGCGCGCCGGCATAGCTGCAAGACAACCGGCTGTAGATTGGTTCCCAGAGCGGAACTTCAGCCATGCCTTGCCGGCGGGCAAGCTGGGCGTGCCTCCTGGCTTGCCTAATTTATAACGCTAATAGCTTTCGCCGTAGGTAAACGGATAGGTTTCCTGCAAACCTTTAATCGCATTTTTTAAATTGAGGCCGGTTGCCTCGCGTAACGTACGTGCAGCGGCGCTGAGTTCGGCGATGGTGGTCTCCACTTTGCTGCCGGACAATCCGAAGGCGATGATGTTGCCCCCGGCGCAGGGCGGCAGCACCAGGATGCGATCTTCAAAAGCCGCGGCGATGCGTTTGATACTGGCATCGAAGCGTCGTGAGCGTCCGCCAAATAGATTCACCGCCACCAGGCCATGGCCTAAGAGCCGCGCCCTGCTTGCCTCGTAGAACGGCAGCGTATCCAGCGCGCCGACTCGGGCGTGGCGATCAAAGCCATCGACAAAGATCATATCGAATTGATTTTCCGCGTCTTGAATATAGCGCGCGCCGTCGTCTATGACGATCTTCAGCCGATCGTCATCTTGCGGTAGCGAAAACATTTCCCGCGCCACGTGCAACACGCCGGGATTGATTTCGACCGCGGTGAGAATCGACTCGGGCACATGGTGATAAATAAACTTCGCAATCGAGCCCGCGCCCAAGCCAATCAGCAAAAAGCGCTTCGCCTCGGGGCGCAGCAGCAACGCCAACATAAAGTCCCGTGTATAGGCGAGTTCCAACGCATTTGGCTTGGCAAGCCGCATGGCGCCTTGTATCCACTCAGAACCGAAATGCAAATAGCGAACCCCTGATTGTTCGCTGATCTCAATGGTGGATGGCGGCATCCGGCAGACTATTTGAACTCATGGGCTAAACTCACAAACAAAGACCGGCCTTGCGTATTGTAGCCGCGCACCCATTCATATTGCTTATCGAATGCATTTTCCAGCCTGAACGCGACGCGGGTGTTGGGTGTGAACTGATACGAAGAGGTCAGATTAACCACCGAGTAGCCGCTTAGCTCTACCTTATCAAAGGGATCGCGGACCTCAAAGTCCTCGCGATTGCCGCTTGCCAGCACTTCTCCGCCCATACGCCAATCACCCAACCGGTATTGTGCGCCCAGACTACCAAAGCTGCGCGCTCGACGTAGCAGACGCTCGCCCGTATCGCGATTCTTAGACCGTTGTTCGGTAAAACTTGCGCGCAGTTGCAACGGCCCAAACTCACCGCTGTAGCTTAGTTCGAGGCCTTTGCTTTCGCTGTGATCGACGTTGCTGGCGGGGAAATTGAAGGTCACCGGATCAAACACGCCGACGATCAAATCATCGGTGCGAGTACGGAAAATCACCGCTTTCAAACGTTGCGTAGTCGTCTGATATTGAAGCCCTAGCTCGGTACTGCGCGCTTTCTCCGGTTTGAGGTTTGGGTTGCCAAAGCCGAAATTGGGATCGTAAAGTTCATTGAAGCTCGGTGCGCGAAACGCATTACTCACACCTGCGGAGACCCGCCATTGCTCGGTAATGCGGTAACCGTATCCCAGCAAACCGGAAAAGTTGCCGCCGAAATCCGAATAGCGGTCATAGCGGCCGTTCACTTGCACAGTATGGGGACCTAATTCGCCGAAATAAGTTAGGTAGCCGCTCGCGACTGTACGATCCGTAGTGGAGAACTGGGTTGTGCTTGTGACATCCTGGCTGAGGTATTCGAGGCCAGCGACCAGGCTTTGCTCTTCGGTAATTGCTATGTCGTTTTGCCAGCCGAGTTGGTTATTGGTGGTCTTAAAGCGCGTCTTGAACGTGCCGTCTTGAAAACTCTTCAGATCGTCGATCCCTTGCGCCAGCGTCACTTTGGATCGCCATTTTTCGCTGATTTGATTGCTTGAATAGAGCGACCAAGTCGTCAATTTGGGTTTTGAAGAATTGATGCCGTCACCATCAAATTCCACCCAGCCGTCGCTGTGCAACGCCGTAAATCCAACGCTTTGTCCGGG
The DNA here is from genome assembly GCA_039917535.1 of Burkholderiales bacterium. Lineage (GTDB taxonomy): Bacteria > Pseudomonadota > Gammaproteobacteria > Burkholderiales > JALYOK01 > JBDSJK01. Next base: position 3,970 of record JBDSJK010000313.1, on the reverse strand, counting down.
CGAAAATTCTTGAGACAGGTTTGCCGAGAAACTTAAATTGCGATAGCCGTCGTCATCTTCATCGCCTGCCTTGGAAAAAAATGCCAGCGGAATGAAATCGCGATTGATGGCAGAAAATCCATCGGTGTGGAAAGCTGACAGGTTCACGTTGAAGCGGGTACTGCCAGCTACGCCGCCATAACCCGCGCTGAACCGTGCGCTGTTTTCCGTGCCATAGCCTCCCGCTATGCTCAAGCCTGGTTCGCCTTTGCCTCGCTTGGTAAAAATCTGAATCACGCCGCCAATTGCTTCCGAACCATACAAGCTGCTAACGTTGCCACGCACCACTTCAATTCGATCAATCTGATCCAGCATGATTTGGTCTAGCGCCGTGGCGCCCACGGTTGCGGAATTGGCGCGTATACCGTCGATCAGTACCAGCGTGTGGTTGGAATTGGCACCGCGCATAAAGGTGCTGCTTTGTTTGCCGACACCGCCGGACTGCGCGATCTCCAGCGCGGCTTCCTGGCGCAGCAAGGTTGGCAAATCGGCCGCGCCGGAATTGCGAATCTGCTCTTGCGTGATCAGAGTGGTGTGTTGCAGCGTTTGTGCCAGCCGTTCTTCCGTGCGGTTTGCCGTCACAACCATGGTGTCGGCTTGAGGAACCTCTTCAGCCAACGCGTTTGTGCCGCAACTAATTACGGCGATTACAGATAACAGTTTAAGTTTCATTCCATCTCCTTGACGGTGATACCTGACAAGGAAATACGAGGGACTATCTTGCAAAAACAATGGCTACTGCAGACAAGGGTTTTAGCCTCACCTATCGCATCCCCGCGATATTTCCGGTTAATTTGCAGGGTGTTGAAAAAACAAGCGAGCGCTGACTAGACAAGGCATGGGAGACAGAAAAAGCGGAATGTACACGCAAGTACATGAGCAATTTTCTGTCTTTCGCAACGCAGGATAGTCAAGCGCAGTAGTTTTGCAACGCCCTGCGAGTATTCAGGCCGGTATCCGGGCTCGTGAGTAAACATTGCTGTTTCGAAGCGCCATCGTCTTCCCAGGCAGACACACCCAGTGACTGATTGATGTCGCATTATTTCCGCTTAAAAATTAAACCGGAAAATCTCACTCACCGTTGCGGGGGCAGCACAGGTTTAGGACTTAGTCCGCACCTGTTTCCCGTTTAACCTAAGCGTAAGAAATACGCTCGGGCACCATGAATTGGGCGTACTATACAGGAATTGTTGGCGAGCCGGATTAGCCTGCCGCGATGACAATCTAGTCATTTGACTAACAACGGTTTTTGCAATTATATTGTCGCTATGGAAAAAGACCTGGAAGCGCTGGCGAATAAGATCGCCGAGATGGTGCAAATCGTTGCCAAACTGCGCGAAGAAAATCTGCAGTTGCGGCAGCAACTTGCCACGAAAACCGACGAAAATACACGCCTGAACGAAAAGATTACAACGGCCACAGGCAGGCTCGAAGCGGTGCTCGCGAAGATTCCCGAAAAAGAAACATGAGCGGGGAAGCTAAAGCCCTCGATGTGACCATCATGGGGCGAGCATACCGGGTATCCTGCGCGCCCGATGAGGAAAAAGATCTCATGGCGGCAGTCGAATACGTGGATAAGCGCATGAGCGAAATTCGCGAAGGCGGCAAGACGGTAGCGGTGGAGCGCCTGGCGGTAATGACAGCGCTGAATATCGCCCATGAATTGCTATCTAACAAAGGCGGTAAAAGTGTGGATACGGCGGACTTGCGGCGCAAGATTTCAGCGATGAAAACGAGCATCAGCGAAGCGCTCGCCGACACACAAGATAAGCTGTTTCAGTAATACGAATTTTCGCGCCGGCGATAGGCCAGCGCGAAGCAAGTTGTCCCCTGCGGTGTTCGCGATGGCCATATATTCTTTGACCCGATAGCCATCTAACCCGGTTGTTGGCCTATGCAGTGCCGGTGTGCGCTCCCTCGTGGCAGTGCCTAAAGGTGCTCGGTCGGCGACCCCTTTTTAGGAAAGGGTCCAAGATGCCGGTCTAACGGCACAGGCGGGGGGCTTTATTCGGCGCGGACTGACGCGCGGACAAAAAGAGCGGCTAGGCCGCTCTTTTTGTTATGTGTTTTCTTCAATTTATTGTTACTTAAATAGTATGCGCTACTGGCTCATGAAATCCGAACCCGCAGACGTCAGCATAGACGATCTTGCGGCAGCGCCCGGCAAAACCGTCCCCTGGTACGGTGTGCGTAATTATCAAGCGCGCAATTTCATGCGCGATCAGATGAAAGTGGGCGACAAGGTATTTTTTTACCATTCCAGTTGCGCCGAGCCCGGCGTTGCGGGACTCGCCACGGTGAGTAAACTCGCCTATCCCGACGCAACCCAGTTCGATGCGAAGAGTCAATATTTCGATCCGAAAGCAACGTCGCAGAGCCCGCGCTGGTTCAACGTCGAGGTGAAGTTCGTTAAGAAAACTCGTCTCGTGAGCCTCCAAGAACTACGCAGTTATCCCGAGCTTACGACCCTGCGCATTTTGCAGCGCGGTAATCGCCTGTCCATCACCCCCGTCGATCCCGCCGAGTGGAACTTCATCCTCAGCAAGCTGTAGGGCGGCCGTGCTCTATTGGCTGAGTTATCTGGCACTGGGTGCTGTTGTGGGCGTGTTGGCCGGCCTATTGGGCATCGGCGGCGGCGTGATTATTATTGTCGGCCTGCTGGAGGTGTTTAAGCCACTGCATTTCCCGGCAGCGCACCTCATGCATCTCGCGCTGGGCACCTCCATGGCGTGTATCCTGTTCGGTTCCATCTCGAGCTTGCGCGCCCATCAATCCCATGGCGCGGTGGAGTGGAAAATTGTGCGGGAATTAACGCCCGGCATTCTGATAGGTGGATTCCTTGCCACTTTCGTCGCCGCACGCACCTCGACGCCTGTATTGAAAATCGTCTTCGTGATTTTTCAGTTCTATACCGCCGCGCAAATGTTTATCAATGCCAAGCCCAAGCCGAACCGCGAATTGCCAGGCCGGTGGGGCATGTTCTGGGCCGGCAACGGTATCGGTGCACTTTCTAGCCTGGTCGGCATCGGTGGCGCGGCGGTGGCCATTCCATTTATGACCTGGTGCAACATCAAGATGCACCGCGCCATCGGCACGGCGGCGGCGATCGGCTTTCCGGTCGCCTTGTTCGGGACGATAGGCTACGTTGTGAATGGCTGGCATCAGCCGGGTTTGCCCGAATGGAGTCTGGGATTTGTCTATTTGCCAGCCTGTTTAGGCGTCGCCAGCATGAGTATGATCGTCGCGCCCTTTGGCGCACGGCTGTCCCATCGTTTGCCGGTTACGACCCTCAAAAAAGTCTTCGCTGGACTGCTGTTTGTTCTTGGTGCAAAGGTGCTGAGCACCCTGTTTGAGTAACACCTAGAAGCAGAGAATTCCCAGAATCGGATACCATAATTTTCCTAGCATTCTCAAACGGACTAATTTAGACTTTGTCTCGCCGCACGTGCGACATGATATCGCGATTACCTGGCAATTCATTGTGTTGGCGCTCAAGGAGGTAAAACAAGATGTTTGATCTACTCATAAGGGAAGTGGCCGCAAAGTTCGGTTTGGGTGATAAGGCCGGTTGGATACTCAGCACGTTGCTTGGCTTCATGTTCCAGAAACAGACCGGTGGTTTGTCTGGATTCCTCGATTTGTTCAAACAAAAAGGTCTCGCCAGTCTTGCTTCCTCATGGCTGGGTGGCAGTGGCTTGCCCCAGGCAATTAATTCCACTCAACTAGAGAATGTCATCGGCGGCAGCCTGATTAAGGAGATTGCCTCGAAAACAGGCTTGGCGAGCGGCCCTATCGGCGGTGCGCTTGCATTCATATTACCCAAAATTATTCGTGGCCTTACGCCCGATGGCACTATTCCCACCGGCATCCCGTCTTCAATCAGCCAGTACCTGACAGGCGCGGCGGAAAAAGCTGAAACGCCGAGTCCTGC
>JBDSJK010000312.1:0-5750 GCA_039917535.1 Burkholderiales bacterium | reverse complement strand
TGCGGCAAGATTCGCCATGGCCCGACGTGTGGCTTCCGAAGCGCTGCCGAGGTGCGGCAACAACACGACGTTGTCGAGCTCCAAAAATTCCTTGCGGAAGTTTGGCTCGTTCTCGAACACGTCGACGCCGGCTGCAAAAATCTTGCGTTGCTTCAATGCGGCAATCAGCGCGACTTCATCGACGATACCGCCCCGGGCGACGTTGATCAGCACCGCGTCGGACTTCATCAACGCGATCTCCGCCGCGCCGATTAGATGATGATTCTCCGGCGTATAGGGCACTAACAAGACGATAAAATCCGCTGTCTTCATGAGCGCTTCTTTGCTCACATAAGTGGCGCTGCATGCTGTTTCGAGGTCGCCGGCGGCGCGAGTACGATTGTAATAAATCACGTTCATGTCGAAGCCCCGCGCGCGACGCGCGACCGCCTGGCCGATGCGGCCCATGCCGATAATGCCTAGCGTCGCATGATGCACGTCACGGCCTAACATCAGCGTGAGAGTGTTTTTCTTCCACTCGCCGTTGCGCAGAAAGCGTTCCGATTCCGTCATGCGCCGCGCCGTGGCGAGGACGTAAGCGAACGCCGTGTCGGCCACGGTGTCATCCAACACGCCGGGTGTGTTGGTGACCATCATATTGTGAGCTGTCGCGGCCGTTACGTCGACGTTGTTATAGCCCACGCCGATATTGCAGATGGCTTTCAGATGTGGCACTTTGGCCAGCAACGCCGCATTGAGGCTATCGGAACCGGACGACATTACGCCAACCTTGTCGGCGAGACCGGCGGCGAGTTGATCGGCGCTCATCATGGTGTCCGATTGGTTATCTGTGACGTCCAAATGCTCACGCAAGTTGACAAGTGTTTCAGGAAAAATGTTGCGGGTAACGAGGACTTTAGGTTTCATCGTGCGTGTCTATTTATACTGGCGAGCGGGCAGCCAGAGTGCAATGTCGGGCCACATATATAGCAGGAACATGGCGAAAACTTGTATGACCATGAAGGGCATCATACCGGCAAAGATTTGATTGAGCGTCACATGAGGCGGGGCGACACCCTTCAGGTAGAAAGCGGCCATCGCAACTGGAGGCGACAGAAATGCCGTCTGTAAATTCAGCGCGACCATGATGCCAAAGAACAACGGGTCGATTTGGAAATGTGTAATCAGCGGCAAGAAAATCGGCATAAAAATAACGATGATTTCCGTCCACTCCAACGGCCAGCCTAACAGGAAAATGATCGTCTGCGAGAGTAGCATGAACTGGGTGGGCGTAATGTCCATGGACTTGACCCAGTTCTCGATCAAACCCTGTCCGCCCAGCAACGCGAAGGCGGCGGAGAATACACCCGAGCCGATTAGCAACCAACACACCATGGCGGAAGCCCGCGCCGTCAAAAATACTGCTTCCTTGAAACGTTCCCAGGTAAGTTGGCGATATGCCAGCGCGAGGATAATGCCGCCTGCCGCGCCAATAGCGGCGGCTTCCGTAGCTGTGGCCCACGCGGCGATAATGCTGCCGAGCACGAAGGCGATCAGCAATGCCAGCGGCAAGAAGGATTTGCCGAGCATGACTAAGATTTCCGACCAAGGAACCTTTAAATCTTCCGAACTAAGTTTCGGCGCGAGGCTCGGATTGATAATGGCGCGGGCCATCACATAAATGATGTACAGCACAGTCAGCAGTAGTCCGGGAAAAAAAGCGCCCGCGTAGAGCTTAGGCACCGAGACACCCGCCGTTGCACCATATAAAATCAACATGACGGAAGGTGGAATCAGAATACCCAAACATCCGCCGGCGGTGATCGAACCAGCCGATAATTTCACGTCATAGCCGGCGCGTAACATGGCGGGTAACGCGAGCAAGCCCATTAGCGTCACGGTGGCGCCGACGATGCCCGTGGCGGTCGCGAAGATCGCGCAGGTGATGATCGTTGCCACGGCCAGCGCGGCCGGCGTATTTTTCATGGCAAGCTGGATGCTGCGGAACAACTTGTCGATCAAGTTGGCGCGCTCGATGATGTAACCCATGAAAATGAACAGCGGGACCGAAATCAGCACGTCGTTGTTGACCACGCCAAAGGTGCGTTGCACGATCAGCGCGAAGATTTGATTGTCGCGCCACGGCTCGCCGGGATTAGACATCTGGTAGGCGATGAAGCCAAAAATCATGCCGAGGCCCATGAGCGTGAACGCCGTGGGGAAGCCGAGCATAATCGCGGCGACGATCAGCGCCAGCATTAACAAGCCATAGTGGCCGCTGGTGATTTCCCCCGCCGAGAGAAATACGCCGAAGACCAGGACGATAACTAGCGCTAAGGAAACGATCCCGATCCAGATGCCTTTACTCATTTGGCTGCTCCGGATTCTTTCACACCGATCATTTCTTTCAGTTCTTCAATGTCCACTTCTTCCACGTCGTGGGCGCGCGCCGGCCAGGCGCCGGTTAGCAAACACATGACACAACGCACGATTTCGTCGATACCTTGCAAAAATACCAGCGCGCCTGCGATGGGAATCAGCGCTTTAACGGGGTAAATAATAATGTCCGGCGAGTTATAAGAAGTTTCCTTTAATCCCCAAGACGTTTCCGCGTAACCGATGCCCGCGTAGGCAAGGGCGAGTATGCCCGGGATAAAAAATAGGAAATAAAGCACCAGATCCAATCCCGCCTGCAAGCGCGGCGGAAAGAAGCCGTACAGCACGTCGCCGCGCACGTGGCCATTGCGCGACAGGGTGTAGGCGCCCGCCATCAGGAACAGCGCGCCGTACAACATCCACGCCACGTCAAACGCCCAAACGGTGGGGCTGCCGAGTTTGCGCATCACCACGTCGTAGGTCACGACGAGGGTCAATACCAGAATCGCCCAGGCGAAAGTCTTACCAACCCAGGTGCTGATGCGGTCTATGAGAAGGAGATAGCGTTGCATGGATTACTCACACAAGACAAATGGAGCGCTGACATTTCTCGGCGCCCCCATTTGCAGAAGGTCTGGAAGCGCTGTTAAGCTTTTTTACCGAAAAAATGGTTGTACGCCATTTCTTGGTTAGGCTCGATTGCATAGCGCCACGGGCCAACGCGTTTCACCCACGCTTTTTGCGATTCGAACACTTTTACAAAGAAAGGATTTTCCGCCGAGCGTTTGGCGATTACCGCATCCCACGCGTTAAGTTGCGCCTGAAGAATTTCCTTCGGCGTGCGGATGAATTGCACACCTTTCGCGGTCAACTCCGTCATGTCGCGGGAATTGTCGCTCATGGATTTGTAGCCCATTTCCGCGGATAGCGATGACGCGGCGTTGGCAATCATCGCTTGGAACTCCTTGGGCAATGCATCGAATTTTTTCTTGTTGATGATGATCTCTTGGCATTCCATCGGCTGGTGGAAACTTTGCACCATGCAGATTTTCGATACGTCGGCGAAGCCGAGGGTGCGATCGGACGTGGGGTTGTTAAACTCTGCCGCGTCAATCAGGCCGCGCTCCAGCGCCGGGACGATATCCGCTGCGGGCAACATTACCACCGACGAACCCATTTCCTTCATCAGGTCTACGGCGAGGCCGATAGTGCGGTATTTCAAGCCTTTGAAATCGGCCGCGGTTTTGACTTCCTTCTTGAACCAGCCCAGCGGCTGGTTCCACATTGGCACGTGGAGAAAACCCTTCACGTTATATTTCATTATCTGGGAAATCAACTCTTCGTAGAGGGCCTTACCGCCACCGTACTCCACCCAGCCGAGTAACATTTGCGCATCCATGCCGATGGCGGGGCCGGTGCCGAATAATGAATAGGCTGTGTTCTTGCCGTACCAATAGCCGCAGGCGCCGTGGGCGGCGTCCAGCGTACCGGAATGCACCGCGTCCAGCATATCGAAGGGTTTTACGACGGAGCCGGCGGGCAATAGGTCGAATACCAATTTGCCGCCCGACATGTCGGCCACTTTTTGGACGAAAGTTTGGGTGTAGGCATAAAACGCATCTTTGGTTGGCCAGCCCGCCTGGAAGCGTAGCTTAATGGGTGCTTGCGCCTTGCTGCCCATGGGGAATGCGAGTGCAGCTGCGCCGGCAGCGCCCACCGTAGCCGAAGCCAAGAATTTACGGCGGCTGGGTTGGGCTTGTTGCGATTCGTTTGTAACAGGCTCTGAAGCGCTGAGTTGAGCGCGGGCTTTCTTCATTGGATTTCCTCGTAAAACCAACGTTTAGAATAGTTGCTGCGCTCGTCTGGGCTGGCCCCGTTTTTGCGAGTGGCAACGTTTGCGCAAGAGTACACGGCGACAGAGGCAAAAGCAAGATTGCGGGAACTGCTAAACACACCAGGTTATTGAGGATCATCTAAGCTAAATACCAAATTAGTTGTCGTCCCCGCGAAGGTGGGAACCCAAGTATCGTTAAGAGAGGGAAATTAGATTCCCCCTTGCAGGGCGCGTTTGGGCTTGCAAGCCCAAACCGTTTCGCAAGCGGCTTGTGTCCAAGCCGAAACCCCTACTCAACCCTGCGCGGGAATAACGCGGCTGTTCGTTGTCAAATGGGTGGGAGCGATCAATCGATCATCGAGCATCGCCACGATCCGCATAGCACCTTGCTGTTGGCAAGGCATGCCTGAAGAGGCAGGCTGGATGCGCCTCTCCAGGCTAATGCACACAACCAAGAGCAACTATTTGGATCTAAATCAGTTGCGCGAGATCGCTTTAAATTTCCGTGTTTGCTCCGTCAGCGCTTGCTCCGTAGGCAGGCGCTCCATGCTCGACGCGCCATAAAAGCCGTGAATATTAGGGCAGGATTTTAAAATAAATTGCGCATCGTCGGGCGAGGAAATCGGCCCGCCGTGGCACAGCACGATCACGTCTTTGCGCACCTTGCGCGCGGCCTCTGACCATTCGTTGATCAACGGCACGCAATCTTTGAGCGTGAGCGCCGTTTCCGCGCCGATCGCGCCGCCTGTGGTCAAGCCCATGTGGCAGACAATAATATCCGCGCCGGCCTGGGTCATGGTCTGGGCGTCGTCCGCGCCGAATATGTAGGGTGTCGTGAGCAGGTCCAACTCATGGGCCTTAGCGATCATGTCCACCTCGAGTCCGTAACCCATGCCGGTTTCTTCCAAATTCTTGCGAAAATTTCCGTCGATGAGTCCCACGGTCGGAAAGTTTTGCACGCCGGAGAAACCCAGGTCGATCAACTGGCGCAAAAAATGATCGGTGATCATGAAGGGATCCGTGCCGTTAACACCCGCAAGCACGGGCGTTTTTTTCACCACGGGCAACACTTCCCGCCCCATCTCGACGACCACGTCATTGGCATTACCGTAGGCCATCAGGCCCGCCAGCGAGCCGCGGCCCGCCATGCGATAGCGTCCCGAGTTGTAGATCACGATGAGATCAATGCCGCCGGCTTCTTCGCACTTGGCGGAGAGCCCGGTACCCGCGCCACCACCGATAATCGCCTGGCGTTTTTTAATCATGGCCTTGAATTTTTTTAGAATGTCTTTTCTTGGGCGGCGTGGCATAGTGTTTCCTCAGTTTTGTCGTTTCCGAGAAGGGTGGAGCAGGGATTTCGGCTTGGACACAAGTCGCCTGCGAAACGGTTCGGGATTGCAATCCCGAACGCGCTGTGCAAGAGGGGATCCAATTTAATATTGCACGTTAACCAACCGCGCGCGAGGCAGGTAGTTTCGCGATCTCTAAAAATTGTTTGACCAGCACATCGGAAAACTGCAGATCATTGAGGTTGTACGGCAAGCGTATCAGCCGGCGATTG
>JBDSJK010000311.1:0-5357 GCA_039917535.1 Burkholderiales bacterium | reverse complement strand
TTCGAAGAATGCGGCAACGCCCACTTCAACGGCGAGTGCTTTGTGTTTGATGAGAGAGTGGCGCTAAATGCGGAACTGAATCCTGCGCGGGATGTTGGCTAGGCGGAAGAGGTATGCCTGAGATCATCGGTATCGACCCTATCTATGTGACGGTGTCGGATGTTGCCGTGTCGGAGAAATTCTACGATACGGTAATGGCTGCGCTAGGCTTCAAAAAGAATCGGTTTTCTATCAATGACGAGAAACATATTCAATACTACAATCGCCATTTTGGTTATGTGCTCCGCCCTGCGCGATTGCAAAGGCCACACGATGCGTACGCACCGGGCCTACATCATCTTTGATTCGGGTTGATGGCAAACGCGAATTGCAGGAAGCGGCGAGAAAATTAACTGAAGCGGGCGTTGCCACCAGCGAACCTAAACTGTACGCGGAGTACGCGTCAGACTATTGCGCGTTTTTCTTCTTGGATCCCGACGGGTTGCGGCTGGAGATTACCCATTACCGGCTGGAGCGAAGGCAGCGCCATGACGATTGGGAATCACCGGCGTCATAATCCATCCTGTGCCGCTTGAATAGTTGTCCGCGCAGATAGCCAGGAATGAGTGCCCGATGGAAATTTGATGGCATTTGAAGCGCTGACGAATTTCATAGGTGCATATTGCAATCCAATGCTAACACCCAGTCCCGTGATTGACTGCCGGGCTGACCTTCGCGTATCACTTGCGGGTTACTTTCTTGCGTCGAGCAGTTGGCGTCGCGGGTGGGGTCGACAGCGGTATCACGCTTTCCTTGAGACGCCGCAATACGAAGCTTGATTTGCTGTGCCGGATGCCGGGTATGCGATAGAGCCGTTCGCGCAGTAGCCGCTCGTAGTCTCGGGTGTCGCGCACGGCGATGCGAACATAGTAGTCGTAGTCACCGGAGATGAGGTAGGCCTCGAGTACCTCCGGAATCGCCTCCAGCGCACTACCAAACGCCGCCAGCGTTTCATCGTTGTGGCTCTCCAGCGTTACCTGAACAATGACGGTCTCGGTGAAGCCGATTGCGGCAGGATCGATGCGCACGGTGTAGCCCTGAATTACGCCGTCGCTTTCCATTTTCTTGATGCGTGCCCAGCAAGGCGTCGTGGATAGGCCCACCCGAGCGCTGATGTCTTGCAGACTTGCCCGTGCGTCCTCGCGCAGCACAGACAGGATGGCTAGGTCAAATTTATCAAGATTCATTCTATAAATCGGCCATATCAAAGAAAAATATTCTAACATTACCTTGGTTAGATAGAAACTTCGAAAACCTTTTCTGCGCGATTGCGGCTAAGATGTGGGCATGAACGCTCGCCTCTTCTCCGCCTCCTCGCTAGCCGCCGGCGAGTCATCGCCCGTCGCGCGAAACGGTGCTCAGGCGCTCATTGATGCCTTGATCGATGCGGGCGTTGAAGTGGTTTTTGGTTACCCAGGCGGGGCGGTACTCCCGATCTACGACGCGCTCTACGCGGAACGGCGCCTGCGCCATATCTTGGTGCGCCATGAGCAAGCCGCCGTCCATGCGGCGGAAGGTTATGCGCGCTCCACCGGCAAGCCGGGCGTGGTGCTGGTGACGTCGGGTCCCGGCATGAGTAATACCGTCACCGGACTGCTGGACGCGATGTGCGACTCGATCCCATTGGTTTGTATTAGCGGCCAGGTGGCGACAACTTCCATCGGCACCGACGCTTTTCAAGAGTGCGACGCGTTGGGACTATCGCGACCGGTAACCAAGTGGAACGCGCAGGTTCGCAGTGCCGGCCAGATTACAGACTTGGTGCGCAAGGCGTTCCGGGTTGCCACCGAAGGCCGGCCCGGCCCGGTGTTGGTGGACTTTCCCAAGGACTTGCAACTTGCACCTGTCGAGGTTGCGTTCGCGCCGTTATGGGTCGAACCGGCGATCCGCGCGACAAAACTCCAACCGCCATTCGCCGAATTGCACAAGGCAGCAGCGCTGATCCGCGCCGCCCAACGCCCAGTGTTTTATGGAGGCGGTGGACTCATCAATTCCGGCTCCGCCGCCTGCGAATCATTCACTCGGCTCGTGCGCCGCACGGGCGCACCGTGCACGCTAACGTTGTTGGGCCTGGGTGCATATCCAGCATCCGATCAGCAGTTTCTTGGCATGCTCGGCATGCACGGCACGCTGGAAGCCAATCTGGCCATGCATCACGCCGACCTGGTGGTCTGCGTTGGTGCCCGTTTTGACGATCGAGTGACCGGGCGGCTCGCCGATTTCTGCCCCCATGCAAAGAAGATCCACATCGACATCGACGCGGCATCGATCAACAAAGTAGTTCAAGTTGACGTGCGGCTCATCGGCGACTGCCTGGAGGTGTTGAACGCCTTGCACACTGAACTCGGCGACGACAAAGTCGACATGAGAGAACTGGACGCGTGGTGGGCGCAGATCGAACGTTGGCGTAATGCGGATTCCCTTGGATTCGCCGCGCGCTCGGACTGCATCCTGCCGCAACAGCTAATGCGATCGCTGCAGGCGGCATTGGACGGTCGCGATGCAATCGTGTCCACCGACGTCGGCCAGCATCAGATGTGGGCGGCGCAGCATTTGCGCTTCGAGCAACCGAACCGCTGGCTTACCTCCGGAGGCGCCGGCACCATGGGCTACGGCCTGCCGGCCGCGATCGGCGCGCAGATCGCCCACCCGGGCAAGACGGTGGTGTGCGTGAGCGGCGATGCTTCGGTATTGATGAACATTCAGGAACTCTCGACCGCGGTGCAGCATTGCGCCCCGGTGAAAGTCATCCTATGCAACAACGGCTATATGGGCATGGTGCGCCAGTGGCAGCAGCTTAATCACGACAAGCGTTACAGCCACAGCTACACCGAAGCACTGCCAGATTTCGTGGTGGTAGCCCACGGCTTCGGCTGGAGCGCGGAGCGCGTCAGCGACCCCGCGCAACTCGATGCCGCAATCGCGCGATGCCTTGGGTCTGACGGTCCGTTCTTCCTCGACGTCGCGGTCGCAGCACAGGAAAACTGTTTTCCGATGATCCGCTACGGGTGCGGTCACCATGAAGTTATGCTGAACGAAACTACGGTCTACGCGGATAAGGCTCATGCCCATATCGTAAGCGAGCGTTAGTTCACCTTAATAGCGCGGTAGGCTACCGTCCAACGCGCAGCAGAGGCACCGCCGAACCCAAGGCGGAGCGTCTCAGGCTCAAATTCCTACAGGAGTTAAACATGCAAGACGTCACACTAGAAGACAAGTACATTGCCGATAGCGGCCGGGTCTACTTGACCGGTATCCAGGCGCTGGTGCGCCTCGCGCTGGTGCAGCGTCGGCGCGACCTTGCAGCCGGACTCAACACCGCGGGATTCATTTCCGGTTATCGCGGCTCGCCGCTCGGCGGGCTTGACGAAGCGCTGTGGAAGGCAAGCAAGCATCTCGACGCGCATCACATCAAGTTCCAGCCCGGCGTCAACGAGGAACTCGCCGCTACTGCCGTTTGGGGTACGCAGCAAGTACACTTGATCGGCGCAGCTAAATATGATGGCGTATTCGCCCTCTGGTATGGCAAGGGACCCGGCGTCGATCGCTGCGGCGACGTATTCAAGCACATGAATTTCGCTGGCACCGCCAGGCACGGCGGCGTGCTGCTCGTCGCTGGCGACGACCATGGCGCCTACTCCTCGACGCTGCCGCACCAGAGCGACCATTTGTTCGCTGCGTCGATGATCCCGGTGCTGTATCCCTGCAACGTACAAGAGTACATCGAACTGGGCTTGCATGGCTGGGCGATGTCGCGCTTTTCCGGTTGTGCGGTAGGCTTCAAGGCGCTCGCCGACACCGTCGAATCTTCGGCCTCCATCGAAGCCGATCCTTTCCGCGTGAAGACCCAGGTGCCGACCGATTTTGTGATGCCCGAAAGTGGCCTCAATTGCCGGTTGTCGAATGACCTGCTTGGCATGCAGGCGCGCAAGCAGGAAGCGCTGATGCAAGACTACAAGATCTATGCTGCGATGGCGTACGCGCGGCTGAACCGGCTCAACCGCACGACCATCGATTCGCCAAACGCGCGGCTTGGCATCGTCGCTTCGGGCAAATCTTACATGGACGTGCTGGAAGCGCTCGAGGAACTCGGCATCGACGAGCAGAACGCGGCGCAAATCGGCATCCGGCTGTTCAAGGTTGCGATGCCCTGGCCGCTGGAACCGGACGGCGTGCGCAAATTCTCAACTGGCCTGGAAGAAATCTTGGTCGTCGAGGAAAAGCGCCAGATGGTCGAGTACCAGTTGAAGGAGCAGCTCTATAACTGGCACCCGGACGTGCGCCCGCGCGTGATCGGCAAGTTCGACGACCAGGGGGAATGGGTACACCCGCGCGGCGAATGGCTGTTGCCGGCAAAGGCCGACTTCTCGATCGCCCAAATCGCCCGCGTTATCGCGGGCCGGATAGCGCGTTTCCATCAGAGCGACTTGATCAAGGCGCGGCTTGCTTTCCTCGACGCCAAGGAAGCGGTACTGAAGAAAGCTATAAGCACACCGCCGCGGCCGCCTTATTACTGTTCCGGCTGTCCACACAACACGTCGACCAAGGTGCCGGAAGGCAGCATCGCCCTGGCCGGAATCGGCTGCCACGTGATGGCAACGGCCATTTATCCGGAGCACAACAAGACCACCACCCAGATGGGTGGCGAAGGTGCGCCCTGGATTGGGCAGGCGCCGTTTTCGACCTTGTCCCACGTGTTCTCCAACCTGGGTGACGGCACGTACTTTCATTCGGGCTCCCTCGCGATCCGCGCCGCGCTTGCTGCGAACGTCAACATTACCTACAAGATTCTGTACAACGACGCGGTCGCCATGACTGGCGGCCAGCCAGTGGATGGTCAGATATCCGTGTGGATGGTCGCGCAGCAGATGGTGGCCGAAGGTGTGAAACGCATCGCACTGGTGAGCGAAGACCTGTCGCGCTACGCTGACCGGTCACAGTTGCCCCCGCAGGTCACGCTGCATGACCGGGGCGACCTCGATGCCGTGCAGAGAGAACTGCGCGAGGTGCAGGGCGTCTCGGTGTTGATCTACGACCAGACCTGCGCGGCGGAGAAACGCCGGCGGCGTAAGAAAGGTGAATTAGCCAAGCCGACACAACGTGTCTTCATCAACGAAACGGTGTGCGAAGGCTGTGGCGACTGCGGCGTGGAGTCCAACTGCACGTCGATTCTGCCGATGGAAACCGAGTTCGGCCGTAAGCGTGCGATCGACCAGTCTTCCTGTAACCAGGACTATTCCTGTGTAAAGGGTTTCTGCCCAAGCTTCGTCACGGTGGAGGGCGGCACACCGCGGAAATCGCACCTTGCGAAATCTGCG
>JBDSJK010000310.1:0-6765 GCA_039917535.1 Burkholderiales bacterium | reverse complement strand
ACCACGCGCCATTTGCCGAACGATGTGCTGCGCGAGCTGCACGGCTTTATTCATATGTTTGAAGACACGCCCGAGTTCGTCGCGCGCTATATCATTCGCGAGGCACGGGCGTATTTGAACGGCCTGGCGCCGCCGTTTTTCAAGGCGCTGACCCACTACGCGCAGGACGGCAGTTATTCGTGGCACTGTCCCGGCCACAGTGGCGGCGTGGCGTTTCTGAAAAGTCCCGTTGGGCAAATGTTCCACCAATTTTTTGGTGAGAACATGTTGCGTGCCGACGTGTGTAATTCCGTCGATGAGCTGGGCCAACTGCTCGATCACAGCGGCCCCGTCGCCGCGTCCGAGCGCAACGCGGCGCGCATCTTTGGTGCGGACCATTTGTTTTTTGTCACCAACGGCACCTCGACGTCGAACAAGATCGTGTGGCACGCGACCGTTGCGCCCAATGACATTGTTATTGTCGATCGTAACTGCCATAAGTCGATCTTGCACGCGATCACCATGACCGGCGCGATTCCGATTTTCTTGCCGCCGACGCGCAATCACTACGGCATCATCGGCCCGATTCCGGAAACAGAATTTCATCCGGAAAATATCCAACGCCGCATCGCCGCGCACCCGTTCGCGGCCCATCTCAACACCAAGCCGCGCATTCTCACGTTGACGCAAAGCACTTACGACGGCGTGCTCTATAACGTTGATCGCATTAAGACGCTGGTGGGCGATTCCATTGACACGTTGTTGTTTGACGAAGCCTGGTTGCCCCACGCCAGCTTCCATGAGTTTTATGCGGGCATGCACGCCATCGGCAGGGAACGTCCGCGCTCGCAAGACGCGCTAGTTTTCGCGACGCAATCGACTCACAAAATGCTAGCCGGCCTGTCGCAGGCTTCGCAGATACTGGTGCAAGACAGTCAGAATAGACAACTCGACCGGCACGCTTTCAACGAGGCTTATTTGATGCACGTATCGACTTCGCCGCAATACGCCATCATCGCTTCGTGCGATGTGGCGGCGGCGATGATGGAGCCACCCGGCGGCAAGGCGCTGGTTGAAGAATCGATCCTGGAAGCGCTAGATTTTCGCCGCGCCATGCGCCAGGTTGACGAGGAATTTGGCGACTCGTGGTGGTTCCAAGTGTGGGGCCCCGACAAGCTCGCCGCCGAAGGCATCGGCAGCCGCGAGGATTGGATGCTGCATCCCGACGAGCGCTGGCACGGCTTTAGCAACGTGGTCAGCGGCTTCAATTTGCTCGACCCGATCAAAGCGACGATAATCACGCCGGGCCTTGACGTGCAGGGTCATTTTTCCGCGACCGGCATTCCTGCCGCGGTGGTCACGAAATACCTCGCTGAACACGGCGTGGTAGTGGAAAAGACCGGTCTGTATTCATTCTTCGTTATGTTCACCATCGGCATCACCAAAGGCCGCTGGAACACGCTGGTGACTGAGTTGCAGCAGTTCAAAGTTGATCACGATACCAACCAACCGCTGTGGCGCGTCATGCCGGAATTCGTCGCCGCCTATGCGCAATATGAGCGCGTCGGCCTGCGCGATCTGTGCGCACAAATCCACACCGCCTACCGCGAAAACGACATCGCGCGGCTGACGACGGAAATGTACATTTCGCCCATGGAACCCGCCATGCGTCCGGCCGATGCCTTCGCTAAACTCGCTCACCGCGAGGTCGATCGTGTGCCGATCGATCAACTCAACGGGCGCGTCACCAGCGTGTTGCTGACGCCTTATCCACCGGGCATTCCGTTGCTGATTCCCGGCGAACGCGTCAACGCCATCATTGTCAAATATTTGCAATTCGCGCGCGAATTCAACGCTCGCTATCCCGGCTTTGAAACTGACATTCACGGCCTGGTCGAGCAAGAAACCGATGGCAAACGTGAGTATTTTGTTGATTGCGTGCGAGACAGCGCCAGCTAGACAGCAACGCCAAGAGCCAAGCGGGGCGCGGCTTTCGGGCCATGCCCTGCCACCAGGCAAGCGGGATCCGCGTCGTGGCAGTCTGGTACCCCGCAGGGGGCAAGCACCGAACATGGCAAAATTGTGCTACCAAAATAGAAAAAGAGACCCAGAATTTATGGCGGATTTAACGCAGTTGTACGACGATGTGATGATGGATCACATCAAGAACGCGCGTAACTATCGCGAACTCCCCGATGCGACCCAAACGGTTGAGGCCGTCAACGTGCTGTGCGGTGACAAGCTTACGTTGTATGTGAGTGTCGATGCGGAGGAACGCATTAGCGACATTGCATTTCAATGTTCCTGTTGCGGCGTCTCCATGGCGTCTGCTTCGATGATGACGTCAGTCGTAAAAGGAAAACGCAAATCCGAAGCAAAAGCGCTGTACGACGAGCTGATTTCCGTAGTCACGAATTGTGTCGAAACGGACGATGCCGCGTTAACCGAGGCGCAACAAGTCGTCGTGTTGACGACTCGCAATGTCCCGTCACGCAAAAATTGCGCGGTGCTGGCTTGGCATGCCTTGAATACCGCCCTCGACGGGCGCGAGCAGCAGGTCTCCGTTGGCTAAGGTAACTATAGCGGATCGTGCGCCGCTTCTGAGTTCGTTCATCTTCGGCGCGTGCTGCGTGTTTTCAGTTGCGGCGCGCGCCGACGTTATCACCGATTGGAACGAGATCGCCGAACGCGTCGCCACCGCGGGCAACCAACAGCCATTCGTGCAAACGCGTACCTTTGCGTTGCTGCACGTCGCGATGTTCGAGGCGGTCAACGCCGTCGAGCATCGTTACCAGTCTTACCAGTCGCGGGTTCAAGTGCAGCCCGATACCTCGACCGAGGCTGCGGCAATCGCTGCGGCTCACGGAGTTTTAGCGCAACTGTTTCCCGCATCGGCAGACGAATTGGAAGTCGACCTTGCAACCGCATTGCAAGCGGTGCCAGAAGGCGCTGCAAAAGAGGGGGGCATGTCGCTGGGCCGCCAGGTTGCGGCTGCGGTGATCGAGTCGCGAGCCCGCGATGGGTTCGACGCAGGGGAACGTTATCAGCCGCGGACTAGCCCCGGCGTGTATGTGTCGACGGTATTGCCGGTCGCCTCCCACTGGGGCCGTGTTCAGCCGTGGTTGATAAATCGCGGTGCTCAGTTTCGTCCCGGTGCGCCGCCCAAGCTTGGCGGTCGCGAGTGGGCCGTGACCTTTAACGAAGTCAAAACTGTCGGCGCAAAGAACAGCACCGTGCGCACGAAACAGGAAACGGAAACGGCCTTGTTCTGGTCCGTTACCGGGCCGCTCAGTTGGAATCCGCTGGTGCGCCAGGTTGCCAAGGCGGCGGGGCGCAGCGTGAGCGAAAATGCGCGGCTGTTTGCCCTCATTGCCATGGCCACCGCCGATGCGCATATCGCCGTATTCGACGCTAAATATGCTTACAATTTTTGGCGGCCCGTTACCGCGATACGCAACGGCAACAACGACCACAACGCACTCACGGTCGCCACGCCCGATTGGTTGCCGCTGCTGGATACGCCGCTGCATCCGGAATATCCCTGCGCGCATTGCATTACCGCTAGTACTGTCGCGACTATTTTGCAAGCAGAGTTTCGCGACAAGACGCCGCCGGCTCTGAGCATGACCAGCCCCACCGCACCGGGCGTGACGCGCACCTGGAATAATTTCGCGGAGTACGCCGACGAAGTGTCCCGTGCGCGCATCTATGCCGGCGTGCACTACCGGTTTTCCACGCGGGCGGGACAGCGCATGGGCCGGGCCATAGCCGGGTTTGCGTTGCAAAAATTGTCGCTGTTGTAAATTTGTCGTTGGTAAGAGACCTCGCCAGGAGCCAAGCGGGGAGCGGCTCTCAGGCCACGCCCTGCGACGAGGTAAGCGTGATGAGCCTTGTGGCGATATCGCTGTTTCAGGACATCAAACCGCGCTAGCCGAGAAGGATTCGACCGCGAGTGGTTCGCCGCCCAACTTAAGCCAATTAACAATCTGGCTTGCTGCGCTGTCGACCTGGATGGACGCAAGCAGATCCCAGCCACGGTCGGGCGACGTTGCCGCGTCGACGACCATACCGCTGGATTGTCCTTGCATGTCCGCACTGTAGAGCAAGTCACCGGGCTTGGGCGCGGCCTCGCTGTTCAAATGCGCGCGGTACATGCGGCGCTTGGACTTGCCCAGATAGTGCAAGCGCGCGACGATTTCTTGACCGGTGTAGCAGCCCTTTTGAAAATTCACCGCGCCAATCAGATCGTCATTTACCATTTGCGGCACCAATTGTTCCTGGGTGGCGAGGTAAATTTCCGGTATGCCGGACTTGATGCGCAGCCACGTCCAACATGGGCTTCCCACCGGCATGGCGGTTGCGGCGAGTTCTGTCCAGCAGGCTTGAGCAACGTCGCTGGGGATGACTTGGTAACGTCCGCCCGGCATGGCAATAACCCTGCCACGCGCACTTGTTGCGACCGTCCAAGCAGACTGCGGTACGGCACCGAATGTCGTTTCCAGCAATGTTGCCACCTCTGGCCCCGCTAAACCAAAACGTATGCTTTGCGCCGAGATGTCCTGCAGTTTTACTTTCGAGCGCAGCACGAACATCTGCAACCGCTTTTGTATTGGCGCGACTAATTCACGCGGAAGTTGCAGATAATATCCATCGTCCTGTTGCCAGATCAGAAAGTGTGCAAGCAGCCTACCCTTCGGCGAACAATAGCCAGCCAGGGCGGCGCGCTCAGCGGTGATCTTGCTGATGTCTTGCGTAAGTTGGCCCTGCAGAAAAATGGTCGCGTCGGCGCCGCTGGCGTGCAATAACCCTTCGTGGGAGACATCGGCGATAATAGTTTCGCTGGCTGCCGCCGCAAGTTCCCGGCGCGGGTCGCCGAAATGTTGCACGACATCGCCGGCGAATACCGCACCTAGTCTCGCGAGGAAAATTTGCTTATCGTTCATCATAAGTTGAATACTAACAAACCTTCCGAACATAAAGTCTATTGGCAGTCATTTCAAGCATCGTGCAGCTACTACCTCTAACGATCACGCTCAAACCCTCGCGCATGCTGGCGATATTGCTGATTGTTGCGCACGTCGTCGCAGCGGCGGTGTTGCTGTATTTGCCGTTCGCCGTTTGGCAACTGCTGGCGATGATTGCGCTGCTGGCTGGGAGCGCATGGTACTGCGTGCGACGCCACGCGTTGTTGAACGTTCCGTCCTCCATAGTAGGACTTAAGTGGATCGAACAAGGAAAGTTAGAACTGCTATCGTCGAGCGGCGACTGGAGCGAGGAACAGCTTGGGGCGGAACAGTTTGTGAATCCGCACCTGACGATTGTGAGTTATCGTCGTGACGCTACGCGAGGGACGCGTCACATTGTTATTGTTAGCGACATGCTCGATGCCGATTCATTTCGTCAGTTGCGGGTACGATTGAAGTGGCGGCGTTAAGCACATTCCAGAAGCCGCATCCAGCTTGCCTCGCAGCGATGCATGCTCGCAGAGCCGCGCCCCGCTTGGCTCGTGGCGTGGTTTATTCTGGCTTCGGCGCTTTGTTCAGTCCTTTGATTTTCGTGCCTGGGCCGAGGTGGCGTTTTTTGAACCAGCCGGCGTTCATTTCCAGAGAGTATTTCACCGGTGCTGTGGCCATATGAGCATCGAGGGTGTGAGGCTCCATCTCTTCAATATTGACGATCACGCCGTCCGCATCGATAAACGCAACGCTAAGCGGGATCAAGGTATTTTTCATCCACATGCCGGTGACTTCCGGCTCTGGATAGACAAACAACATGCCTTCGTTTTCCTTTAATTTTTGGCGGAACATCAAACCCTGGGATCGCTCACCCGGCGTACGGGCGACTTCGGCATCCACATGCTGAACACCCCCGATACCGAGGGTAATTTTCATCATGGGCGGGGCTTCGACTTCGGCTACCGTGGAAGATACAAAAGCGATCGCTAAGAAAACTGCAGCGAGGATTTTATTCATAGTTTGGGCTAACAAGATTAGCGCTTGCCCGTGGAGCCGAAGCCGCCCGCACCGCGATCGCTGGCGGTGAATTCGTCGACGATGTTCAGTTTCACCTGCAGGATCGGCACGATGACAAGCTGCGCGATGCGTTCCATGGGATTTAGCGTGAACGCAGTTTGGCCGCGATTCCACAGCGACACAAATACCTGACCCTGATAGTCGGAATCAATCAGTCCGACCAAATTGCCGAGCACGATGCCGTGCTTATGGCCAAGGCCGGAACGGGGCAGAGCGATGGCGGCGTAACCCGGATCGCCAATATGGATCGCCAGGCCTGAGGGGATAAGGTGCGTCGTCCCCGGCTCGATGATTAGCGTTTGCTCAATACAGGCACGCAGATCCAGGCCCGCCGCGCCTGCCGTTGCGTAGTTGGGCAGTTGATCGCGCATACGCGGATCAAGAATTCTGACGTCTAGGGTTTGCATCAGGTTTTTAGTTTGCGGGTTTTTTTGCTGGCGGGCGCGCGCAGATTATTTCGTCGGTCGTAAAGTTTAGCGATGTGTTGCACGAGGATTTGCGCGAGGTGTTGTTTGGATTGTCGGCCCAGCGGATGAACGCCGTCGTCATCAAACAATATCAATTCGTTGTCGTCGCTGCCGATAGCATGTTGTACTAAGTTGGCGGCTAGCAACGGTAGCTTTTTGCGCTTGCGTTTTGCTTCCGCGTATTCGTGCAAATTGTCGCTTTCCGCAGCAAAGCCCACGCAGAACGGCGCGTTGGGCAGTTGCGCAACTTGGCCAACGATGTCAACCGTAGGTGTAAGTTCAAGGGC
>JBDSJK010000309.1:0-6467 GCA_039917535.1 Burkholderiales bacterium | reverse complement strand
TTCAGGGTGTAGGGGTCTGAGTAGCAATTGGACGGAAAACCGGGGTAAGCCAGAGCGACATGGCGAGCGGGGCACGAATGTTTTGCAGTTACGGCAGGGGTCGACGGCAGTAATAGTTTTAGTCCGGATCATCGGCCGGGTTTCGCAGTGGGCGCAGCTCCCCCTTCACCACCGCCTCTGGCATCATGAACGAATGCCGCCCCTGCGTGTTGATGTGCTCGTAGATCAGGGGAGACAGCCGCGCTTTGTCTTCCTCGTTTACCGGATAGCCTTCCTTTCGGAGTTGCTCCAGGACGGCCTCCATGTAAATGGTATTCCAGAGTACGATCATATTGACGACGAGTCCGAGCGCGCCGAGTTGATCTTCTTGGCCCTCGCGGTAGCGCTGCCGCAGTTCGCCCCGTTTACCGCTGAAGACGACGCGCGCGACGCTGTGCCGCCCTTCACCCCGATAGAGTTGCGTCAGCGTGCCCCGGCGCATGTCTTTGTCGTCAATGTAGCGCAGCGAATGCAGAGTTTTGTCGATGCGTCCGAATTCGGCGATGGCCTGCGCCAACCGAGTCGGGTTCTCGCCCACCTGCAGGGGACGCATGATGCCGGTGGCCGGCACTCGTCCCTGCAAGAGCGAGCCGGTGAGTCTGAGCATATCGTCCCAGTGTGGAGCAATACGCTGGAGCTTGAGCCGGTGCTGGGATACCACGTTGAGCTTGCCGTAGTCGGCCTTTGGGTCGATGCGCCAGAAGCGCGTACCGCCGATGTTGGCAATGCGCGGCCAGAATCGATAGCCGAGGAGTCGGAACAAGCCGAACATGACATCGGTATACGCGCCGGTGTCGGTCATGATTTGCATGGGCTTAAGTTCCGTCTGCTGTTCGAGCACTACGGCGAGCAAGACCAAGCTGTCGCGCAACGTGCCGGGCACCGCAATCGCGTTCAACCCGGTGAATTGGTCCGACAACAAGTTGTACCAGTTCATGCCCCGCAGCGGTCCAAAGTACTTCGGATTGGGACCGGCGTGAACGGTGCGGATGGGTACCACAAACCTCATGCCGTCGGCCGAGGCAATTTCGCCGCCGCCCCAGGCGTACGCCAGAGCGATGCGATTTTGTGCGGCCACCAGGGTGGCGTTGCCGGCGGTAATCGTGTCGTCGCACAGATAGTTCTGCTTGACCCAGGCGATCCGATCCCGGCGCAGCGCCGGCGTGTCGTGACGGATGAATGGCTCCGGGCCCGTGTTGCAAGCCTCTGCGAGTAGCGCGGCGCACAGACTCAAGGCAAAATCCGCCGTTCGCACGGAGCGATCGGTCAGGCGCGCGTAAAGGCTTCCGTGAAGCCGGTCCGTAAGGCCACCTCCAGCACCAACTCCGCCAACTCCACGCGCGGCAGACGCTCAGCCAGCAACTTGCGCAGCTGGATCAGTGACGGCGGCTCCTCCAGCGCATCCAACGGCGTCAGTATCAGTTCTTCTTTGCCTTTGATCTTTTCAAATCGAACGTCCGGATTGTCCGGCAGCCGTTGCGCAACCTCGCAATAGGTTCTGTCCAACTCCGCCGCTAAACTGCTAAGCTTAATCTGCTGCAGATCACGCAGCATGTTTAACGCGACACGATCTGCATCAAAATGCCTCAGCTTGGCGCCGCGTCCCAGAGCACTTTTTTGCGCAGCGCGAGATCGCGCAGCAGCGGCTCCGCAAGCCCGCTGTAGCTCACGCGCCCGCGATCCAGCACGTAGGCGTGATCTGCAAGGGCCAGGACTAAATCCAGATCGTGTTCGATCACCAGAGTCGTCATTTCTTTGCGCAGTTGATCCAGTGAGCGGAACACCTCTTCGACCACCGACGGGGCTAGCCCTTCAAAGGGCTCGTCCAGCAGCAGCAATTTGACGTTTCCCGATAGCGCCCGCGCGATCGCAACCATTTGTTGCTCGCCGCCGGACAGCACCTCGGCCTTAGTATTGAGCTTGTCGCGAATGCGCGGGAAATAGGAAAAAATCTTATCGTGATCCCAGTGCGCGCCAACACCTTTGCGCCGCGTCAAGCCACCTAAGCGTAAATTTTCCGCAACGGTCAGTCCGGGAAACAGCCGCCGTCCCTGGGGCACATAACCGATACCCTCGCGAGCGATGGCTTCCGGCGATTTAGCGCTGATCACTTGGCCCGCGAAAGTAACGCTCCCACGCCGTGGCGGCACGATGCCCATGATCGTTTTAAAGGTGGACGACTTACCCGCGCCATTGCGGCCCAGCAGCGCGGTCACCTGATTGGCGCGAATGTCGAGGCTGACATCATGCAAGATATGGCTCTCGCCGTAATAGGTGTTCACGCCCTCAAGCCGCAGCAATACCTCGCCCGCCACGGCATCGGAACGGCGCGCCATCATTGCCTTGCGCCCGCTGCCGAGATAGACTTCTTGGACCTTGGCATCATGGCGCACCGCTTTGCTATCCCCGGTCTTGAGCACGGCGCCGTTGTACATCACCGTGATGTGATCGGATAACTCAAACACGCGATCGATGTCGTGTTCCACCAGGAGCACGCCCATGTGCGCCGTGAGTTGTTTGATCAAGCCGACGATACGCTCCCGTTCGGCTGCGGCAAGACCAGCGAGTGGTTCGTCGAGCAAAAGTAGGCGCGGCTTGGCGGCGAGCGCCAGGCCGATTTCCAACAGCCGTTGCCCGCCGTAGGATAAATATTCGATCTTGGCTGCTTCCATTCCCTCTAGGCCAAGAAACTTTAGCAGCGCGCGCAGCTCATCGTTGACGTTCCGCAGGTGATGGGCATTGCGCCAGAGATTGAATCGCGCTGCATCGGACGCTTGCAAACCCAAGCGCAGATTTTCCAGCACGGTGAGGCCGGGAAATAAATTCGTGATCTGGAACGAACGTGCGATGCCCTTTCCGGCCATCTGGTGAGCGCTCGCGCCGGTGATCGCCGCCCCGCGAAATATCAGCTCGCCAGCGTCGGGCGGATAGGCGCCTGAAAGCAGATTGAAGCAGGTGGTCTTGCCCGCACCGTTGGGGCCGATCAGCGCTTGCAAGCGGCCGTGCTGAATAGCCATGCTGACCTGATCGACCGCTTTGAAATCGTCGAAGGATTTGCTCAGGGATGTCGCTTCTAGGATGGTCACGCCTGGCTCCATCGCTTCCGGTCGCTGCAAGAAGCTCGGCACCGTTTGGCTGGGCGCCGCCTTTAAACGTCCCGCCATGGCCGCCGCACCTTCTTGGGGTTTACGGAACGGCGCCCATAACCTCGCGCCTAAACCGACCAAGCCCATCGGACTGAACAAGATGAACGCCATGAACAACAGCCCAAACCAAAATTGCCACGCGGCCGTGTAGGACGATAAAAATTCCCGGAACAAAATGTAAAACGCCGCACCGACCACGGGCCCGAGAAAATTGCGCGCCCCGCCGATAATGGTCATGGCGACGATCTCGCCGGAAAAATTGACGTGCACCAGGTCCGCGGAGACAAACAATTTGAGCAACGCGTAGAGGCTACCGCTCAGGCCCATCACTGTGGCGGAAATGACGAACGCAATCAGCTTGTAGCGCCGTACCGGATAGCCGACGAAGGTCGCGCGTTGTTCGTTTTCGCGGATCGCGACCAACACGCTGCCGAAGGGCGAGCGGGTGAGCCGCCACAACAGCCAAGCCACGACGAGTACGACGATGGTGACAAAACCGTAATACAGCGCCGCGTCATCCAAATTCACGCCCAACAGCGGCACGCGTTTCACGCCGCGCAGACCGTTCTCGCCCCCGGTGAAATCCGTCCAGCGATAGGCGACGTAAAAACCCAACACGGTGAACGCCAGCGTGAGCAAGGAAAAATACACGCCGCGCCGGCGCAACACTAAAAATCCCAGCGCGATGCCCAGCAGCGCGGTAAACAACAACGCCACAATCAGCGGCAGCACGAGGGAAGGTCCGAACCAATGCAATTGTGTCAGCGCCAGCACGTAGGCGCCGAAGCCGAAAAATAAGCCATGACCGAAACTGAGCAGGCCCGTGTAGCCGAGTAATAGGTTGAAACCCAGCCCGGCCATGGCGTAGATCGCGATCTCCGTCGCGACGCCGTAGGTGTAGCCAAAGGGCTGCAAGAGAAAGGGCAGCATAATCAGTCCGGCAGCGAGTAGGGCGATCGGCATCGGGCCCGATGCCCTATTCATAACAGACGTCATAACAAATGACCAAGCCACGATGCTCATGGATATTGGCTCGCAGCCAGGCATGGCCTGCTCGCCGCACGGGTATTGGCTCTCCGGCCAATGGCCTGTTAGCGCTCGAATTTCTCAAACTTTTCACCCATCAACCCGCGCGGGCGGACGAGCAGGATCAGCGCCATGAGCAAATACATAGACGCTTCCGCCGCCGGTGGATAGTAGATTGTAGTGACACCCCGCGCCACGCCGACCAACAGCCCCGCGACCACCACGCCCCAAAAACTGCCGAGCCCGCCGATCACCACGACGACAAAAGCGGCCGTGACGACTTCGGTACCCATGGCAGGTTGCACGCCGGCCAGCGGCGCCGACATCACGCCGGCGAGGCCCGCGAGCGCGACGCCGAGTGCGAACACCGCCGTCAATGTCGGCGCGAGTTGTATGCCGAGCGCTCGCACCATTTCCGGATCGCGGGTACCGGCACGCACAATAAGGCCGAAGGAGGTTTTGTTGAGCAGGAGCCAACAACTGGCGATGGCGACAATGGAAACCGCCAAAACCGTCAACCGATAATAGGAGTAGATGAAATCGCCGACAAACAACTGGCCCCGTAGCGCGTCGGGCATGCTAAACGGCAAGCCGCTCGACCCCCAAATCATGCGTAGGCTTTGTTCAGCGACCAAGGCAAGGCCGAAGGTGAACAACAGCCCGAGCATCGGGTCTTCGCGATACAAGCGGCGCAGGAAAAATCGCTCGATGACGATGCCAATCAGTGCCACGCCGATAGGCGCGATCAGCACCGCGCCGCCGAAACCGAGCCGCGCCTGCACTTCGTAAGCGAGATAAGCGCCCAGCGCATAGAAGGCGCCGTGGGCGAGATTCACCACGCCGCCCAAGCTGAAGATCAGCGACAGGCCTAGCGCTAAGACGATGTAATAGGAACCGACCAGCAAACCATTTATAATTTGCTCAAGGAGAATTTCCACTTAAGTCGGCATCGGACAAGCGTTCTCCTCACGGGTGGGCTGGATCAGTTCCAATGATTCGTTATTGCCCGGAACCGGCATCACTACATCAAAAATGTCCCATTGGTCTTTCATCTTTGCTTTGTCTTTCACGGTGACCACGTACATTTCTTGTAGCAATTGGTGGTCCCAGGCGCGGAAGCTGCCCGGCCGGGATTTCAGCAGATCGAAGCTCGCGCCTTTCTCGAAATACTCGACAATTTTTGCGTTGCTCGTACCTTTGGTTTCCGCCATGCCCTGCAGCATGATTTTTACCGCCACATAATCGCCCCAGGCTTGGTTTTCCGGCGGCATGCCGAATTTTTGCGTGAAGCGTTTGGTGAAGGCGACAGCAGACGGATTGATGAGGCCGTGGTACCACAGGCTTTGCCAACTACCCGAAATCGCGTCATGGCCCGCGCCCCAAAACAACACCGTATCCATCGCGCCACCGGTCAAACGAAACGGCAGGTTGTATTCGCGATACTGTTTGAGGAAGGTCGTCAGATCCACGCCCGCCAGACAGGAATACACGACGTCGGGCTTGGCCTGGCGGATCTTCAATATGTATGGACTGTAGTCGGGCGTATTGGTCGGAACCTTGTCGTTGCCGACGTTGACGCCACCATTCGCTTCGATAAAGCGCGACGATACTTTGTACAAATCGTGACCGAAGGCATAGTCGGCGACCAGGAAATACCATTTCTTGCCCTTGATCTGGTTGTTGGTGCGCAGCCACGTGCCGATGGTCTTGGTGTACATGGTGTTGCTACCCTCGACGTGGAACATGAACTTGTTGCAGTTCGCGCCGCGCAGCGCGTCGGAATTGGCGCCGGAGTTGATGAATATCGTCTTGTAGCGCAACGCCTGTTCCGCGATCGCCAATGCCGACGCCGAGCTGATTTCGCCGATCAAACAACTCACCTTGTCACGTTCGATCAGTTTCTGCGCTTTGGTCACGGCCACATCGGGCTTAACGCTATCCTCCGCGATCATCTCGATCTTGCGGCCAAGCACGCCGCCGGCTGCGTTAGCCTCCTCCACCGCCAGGGTTGCCCCCTTGAAACCGTAATCGCCCACCTGGCCTAGAAATCCCGTGCGCGGCGTGAGGTGGCCGATCTTGATCGTATCGCTTTGCGAGCGAACAATGACCGGGAAACCCAGGGTTGCAATCGCACCCACCTTGAGAATGTCGCGCCGCGTTAGCGATAGGGTCTTGTCTACCATATTTCCTCCTCGGGTAAGTATCACGGTCAACGGCTAGCTCATCGCCCGGTGTTGAAGACACGGTAGCGAATCG
>JBDSJK010000308.1:0-3445 GCA_039917535.1 Burkholderiales bacterium | reverse complement strand
ATTCGCGCTCATTACCCTAGAAGAATATGACTACGCCGTAGTGAAGAGTGATTTTGAACGCGTGTTAGGCAAGAAATACAAGCGCGATTTATTTCCAAAAAAATGTATTTATGCGGGTGGTGAATCGCTCACCTGGTCCGATGTGGCAACCGCTATCATACTCACCGAATATCGCGATAAATCCGGCAATCAACTGGAAATAAAATTCGCCGACCGCGCGCTGCTTGAAGAAGCGGAGAAGTTGCAAGATATCGAGCAAAGAGAAAGCGTTTCGAAACTGGAAAAAGAAGGAAATTGTTCAAACTAACGCTTAATTTGTCATCCTGAGCGCGGGAAGGATCTGCTGTTGTTGAGGGACAGCACCAAAAACGGATTCTTCGGCACACAGCGCCTCAGAATGACATTGCGCCAAGCGATCGCTGTAATTGAAAACCACCATCGTTAATCACCAGGAGAATGAAATGATCATCGACGAACGTACCTATCAAGTCGCCCCCGGCAAGATGCAAGAGTTGTTAGCCTTGTACGAAAAAGACGGCTATGCAACACAGACCAAACACCTCGGCAAGCCGTTCGGCTACTTCATCGTCGAAGTGGGTCCAATCAACCACATCGTCCATATGTGGGCCTATGAGAGCATGGCCGAGCGCGAGCAAAAGCGTACACAAATGCAATCTGATCCGGCCTGGCAAGCTTATCTCGCCAAAGCTGGCACATACTTCGTGCGGCAAGATAACCGTTTGCTGAAATCGATTCCAGCCTTGATGGGAAAATAATTGCTTCATAGACAGTAACCGCCTCTCCAGTGACTCAAGGCCATAGGTGTGCTCCTCCCTTTTTAAGGAGCAGGGAGTCGGCGGCGGCGCCTCGAAAGCCGCGTGGATATTGGCTCACAGGCCAGGCATTGCCACGAGCCAGTATCCATGCGCCTCTTTGGCATGGTCTTTCGCAGCAGTTAGGCATCTCAGCCGCATGACGTAGCGTGGTAAAATTGGGACATTGTCGTTGCGGAGTTTCTTGTGAACATGCGAGACAAATTTTTTCGCCGAGGTGCCGCAAACCTTATAGCAAAGTCGGTTCGACGCCGAATACATTGAACAATTTATCCGTTAACCGCTCCAAATAGCGAGGAAATGACAATCATGGCAAAAGCAATTCGTTTTCATCAACCCGGCGGCCCCGAAGTATTGAAATATGAAGACGTCGAAGTCGGCGCACCGGGCGCGGGCCAAGCGCGCGTCAAGAACTTGGCCTGCGGCTTGAACTATATCGACACCTACCACCGCACTGGTTTGTATCCACTGCCGATGCCGAGCGGGATTGGGCTGGAAGCGGCGGGTATCGTTGAAGCCGTGGCAGGCGATGTGACGTATCTTAAAGTGGGCGACCGCGTCGCCTACGCCGGCGGCCCCGTCGGCGCGTACTCCGAGGCACGAATCATCCCCGCTGACCGCCTCGTAAAAATACCCGCAGGCGTAACGGATCTACAAGCCGCCGGCATGATGCTTAAGGGCTTGACCGCGCAATATCTGCTACGTCGTACTTACAACGTGAAAGCCGGCGACAGCATTTTGGTCCACGCGGCGGCGGGCGGCGTTGGCTTGATCATGTGCCAATGGGCCAAGGCCCTGGGCGCAACGGTGATCGGCACGGTCGGTTCCGATGATAAAGCCACACTCGCCAAGTCCTACGGCTGCGACCACCCGATTGTCTACACCCGCGAAGATTTCGTCGCCCGCGTGAAAGAAATCACCAGCGGCAAGGGCGTGGCGGTGGTGTACGACTCTGTCGGCAAGGACACTTTTATGAAATCCCTCGATTGCCTTTCACCGTTGGGGCTGATCGCGGTATTTGGTAATTCCTCCGGCAACGCGCCCGACATTAATCCCGGTGTGCTGGCTGGGAAAGGCTCGCTATTCTTGACGCGGCCCACATTGATGACTTACATGGCTAAGCGCGAAGACTTGGTGAAGTCGGCGGACGATTTATTCGGCGTGGTCGCGTCCGGCAAGGTCAAGATTGACGTGCGTCAGACTTACGCTTTAAAAGATGCCGCCCAGGCCCACAAAGATTTGGAAGCGCGCAAGACCACCGGTTCAACCATTTTGGTGCCGTAACCGTTAAGGATTTTATGAGCAAACTCATCACCCTCTTTCTTCTTTGCGTCGTTCTGCCTACTTTCGCCGAGGACACGCCGCCCGACTACGCGCGCGAGAAGAAGTGGGCCGATGAAATCCTGCCGAATGTGGTGGTCGGCGATCCTGTCTATCTCACCAGCAAATCGGGAATTAAGTTCCTCAGCCTGTACACCGAAGCAAAAAATGCGAAGGCAGCGGTGGTGTTGGTGCATGGGCGCGGTTGGCACCCGGATTATGAAGTGGTGGGTCCGTTGCGCTCTGCGCTGCCGGATTACGGTTATACGACACTGTCGATCCAGCAAGTGGTGCTCTCTCCAGCGGCGAAGTTCAACCACTACGAACCGCTGTTTCCCGAAGCCGTTGAACGCATTTATGCCGCCGTGGAATTTCTGCAAAAGAAAGGCTACAAGCGCATCGCTTTAGTCGGACACAGCTTGGGCTCGCGAATGGTGAATGAGTATCTCTGGCGCGACGAGTTCAACCCGGCGCTGTTTGCCTGGGCGTCAATCGGCATTGTCCACGGCACCTACGACAAGCCGATTCATATTCCCGTGCCAGTGTTAGACCTTTACACGGAAAACGACTATAACGTGGTGCTCTGGTACATCGATGAGCGCATGAAAGAACTATCGACGGTGAAGGTTAAAGGTTCAAAGCAAATCATGGAACCTGGCGCCGAGCACTTTTTTGAGGGTCACGAGAAGCAACTTATTGAGTACGTGCGTAAGTTTTTCGACGAAACCCTTGCAGCAAAGACAACCACGAACTAGGGAGCTGTGCTAAAGATGATTTCCAATCGCGATGTGGCAGTCTATAATGAACAAGGTTACATATTGGTTGAGAACGTGCTGGATCGCGAACAACTAGACGCAGCGCACCGCGCCATTGATCAGATACTCACCACCGCTAGGGGTAGAGCGACGCACGATGAGGTATTCGATTTCGAGCCTAGCCACACGCCTGACCAACCGCGCGTACGGCGCATTAAGAAACCCCATGTCGTTAATACGTTGTTTTGGGAGTTAGTGAAAAGCCCGCGCATGCTATCCATCGTCACTAAGCTGCTTGGCCACAACGTACGTTTGCATGGCTCCAAACTCAACATTAAAGCACCACGTTATGGATCGCCTGTTGAGTGGCATCAGGATTGGGCATTTTACCCCCACACTAATGACGATATTTTGGCGATAGGCGTGATGCTGGATGATGTCCTGCTCGAGAACGGCCCGATGCTGGTTATGCCGGGCAGCCATAAGGGCTCTACTTACAACCATCACAGCGAAGGCCGCTTTTGTGGCGCTATGGAT
>JBDSJK010000307.1:0-2899 GCA_039917535.1 Burkholderiales bacterium | reverse complement strand
TACCTTCGTAGCGCGATAACGGAAACTGTCACTTTTGTTGATAGTGGCGCCGATCACCGTCGCGCCGACAGAATTATTCACCACCATGGATTTACTAGTGAGCAGCGATTCGTCGACCTGAGATTCTCCTTCGATCACTTCGCCGTCCACGGAAATCTTACTGAAGGGGGGCATCATTGCGATGTCACCTACCTTAACTTCGGCGGTACGGCGCATCATTTACACGACCAACGCCATTGAAAGTTTGCACATTCAACTGCAAAAAATCGTCAAAAAACAGGGACATTTCCCCAGCGATGAGGCAACAACAAAACCGCTGTTCCTAGCTTTGCGCAACATCACAAAAGATTTGATTTCGCCACCCAGACTTTGGAATGAAACCGCCAGTCATTTCACCCCCTGTTCGGCAAACGTTTCACTACCGTTTCCCAGCGAAGCGGTGCCCTATCTTGGCTTCGCGGGCCTGTCACTCCGACCGCGCATCATTTGCCCCATCATCATCTGCATCAAGTCCATTCGCTTCTCGATCATATCGAGGCGTTTATCCGTCATCGCTTGTTGGCTCTTCTGGTCACCCCCCATCATCATTCCGCCGCCGGACCCGTGCATGGCCTTCATGCGATCCTGCATACTTTTCATATGTTCCTGCATGGCTTGCATGTGTTCTTGCATGAGCTTTTCGCGCTCGGCCGGGTCTGTGGTTTGGCGGATCTTCTCCATCTGAGCCTGCATTTCTTTCATATGCTTCTGCATGTCAACGCCGGAAGCCTCTGGCGCGGGAGCATTTTGCTGTTGAGTAACCGATTCCTTCTTATCCTGCTCGGCATGGTGCCCCTCATGCTCATCGGCAGCGTAGGAAAAAGATGCAGACAGGGCCATCGCTGCAAGTGTTGCGACCACGTTACGTGTTTTCATGACAAAACTCCTATTCATTTGTTTACAATCAGCACTCGTGACTGCATGAGCACCCATTTCACTTTGCGCTGGATTCAACGAGGCGATAACTCGCGCGTCGATTCCACGCCGCCCTGATCTGGGTGATGACCAATTCCATGCGATTTCTCTCCTGGTATTGCGGCCAGAGTTACGACCGTGATGTCAATTTTACCCTTTCCCCCGAAACACTCTGTACGCTAGCGTACCGATGAAGTCGATTGCTGACTCGAATTCTCCCGTCTTCAGCGACGAGTTCAGCGAACGCAGCCACTGCGCGTTCATTGCGGCCCGCACCGATGCCAAATTTCGTGATTCATGTCTTGTCTCAAATCGCTGCTTCTACCCGGCCTGCTAATTTCTCCTAACGTCACATTACTCAATCGTAGATCAGCGAGTTTTGATCTGGATCAAGCTCGGTTCGTTGCGTTCGAATCTTGGTACACCCTCTCAAATTGTAAGCGCTCCCCAACCTCAGGCTATTCAGGGAGCGCTATTGCGGGTTAAATCCGGCCTATGCAAATTCCATGGCAACAGTGCCTCAACGTCTCGGCGCCGTCGGCAAGGCTGTAACCCCGGGCAATCAGATCGAAAGCAGCATGACCATTGCTTACTTCGACCGGCTTGGCGTTCCACGACTCATGACCGCAACGACTCGAACCGCCCGGTGCGGACCCCCATGCCGGGTGGTGTGGGAGGGGTCGGTCAGGTACACTCGCCGCCTCTATCCCGATTGCAGATTTCTAGCCGTGGCTTTTATGATGGATCTTGGTGCTCACCTGGATCGTTCACAATCCGAATTTCCCTCTGTGGGTAAGGAATTTCAACGCCCTCGGCTTTGAACGCTTGCCAAATGCGTAAGTAAAGTTCCGACCGGAGCGGCATTTGACCGGCTTCGGGATCGGTAATCCAAACGCACAACTCAAGATCAACGCCACTATCGCCGAAACCCTTAATGTACGCGCCGGGCGCCGGATCCGCTATGACGCGCGGGTGTTCGCGCGCAATGCGAGTCAGTATCTCGAGGGCGGTTTCTAACGAGCTTTTAGAGCTGATTTGAATCGACAGCTTGAGCAACACTCGCTTATCGGAAAACGAATGATTGATCACGGTGCCGGTGATCAGTGCTTCGTTAGGGATAATCGCTTCTGTGCCGTCAAGGCTGCGCACGACGGTATAGCGCGTGTTGAGTTGCGACACTACACCGTGACGATTATCAACGGTGACAAGATCCCCTAGGCGGATCGAACGGTCCAGCAGAATAATGAAACCGCTGACGTAGTTGCTGGCGATTTTTTGCAGGCCGAAGCCAAGGCCTACGCCCAGCGCGCCGCCAAATACGGACAGCACGGTGATGTCGATGCCGACGGCGGGCAGCGAGATCAACACAGCAAGCGCGAGCAACACCGCGCGCACCAGCTTGCTGACCACAGCAAGCAAGCTCGTGTCGAGGTTCGGCGCGCTGATTAAGCGGCTCTCGATCATCCGCGCGATCCACAACGCGATGACGACAGTGACAATGACCGTGACCAGGGCCTGAATGATGAGCCAGAGAGAAATATGCTGCTTACCGACCGTAACGGCGACGCCGTCCAGAAATGTCGTGAGGAAGGGCAGGGCGCCCACGATGTGTAACGCAAGCAGCGACCAGATGCCCCAGCCGATCACTCGTTCCGACGCTTTGATCAGCGGGTTCGGCGGGAACACGTGGCGCAACACATATATGGCCAGCCGTATCAACGCCATGGATCCCAGCAGCGGCACCGCGACGTCCAGCAAGTGAGTTGGCTTGGCTGTAAAAAATAATGCGCGCGCGGCAAGCAATGCCAGCAACGCCAACACCGGAAACGCAATGCGCGACAAGCCGCCCCTGCCCATGCGCCACGATGTCGGCGATGCGTCGATGCGCGGCAGCAGCCAGCGCGTGAGCAGCATGCTTATGCCCAGTGCAATCACGATGGCGGCG
>JBDSJK010000306.1:0-6724 GCA_039917535.1 Burkholderiales bacterium | reverse complement strand
GTCACCATCAAGCGTTCGGATTTCGGCATGAAATACGGCATCCCCGCCATCGGTGATGACATAAAACTGAATATTCCGGTGGAAGCGATTAAGGATTAAGTAGCACGGGGCGCTAATCGCGCCCCGTTTCAAATTTTGCGGGCGAGTTCCGCCGCTTTGCCTAAATAAGTCGCCGGTGTAAGTTTTAACAAGCCTTGCTTCGCATTCTCAGGAATATCGAGCGTGCCTATGAAGGCCGCTAAATCTTCCCGCGAGAGCTTTGCTTTGCCGCGCGTGAGTTCTTTCAATTGCTCATAGGGATGGGCAACCCCATATCGCCGCATCACCGTTTGTATCGGCTCGGCGAGCACTTCCCAATTGGCATCCAGATCTTCTGCCAGCTTGGCGGGATTTACTTCAAGTTTGCTTAGGCCCTTGAGGCAAGAATCATAGGCCAACAGGCTATAGCCAAACGCCACGCCGACGTTGCGCAACACGGTGGAATCGCTTAGATCTCGCTGCCAGCGTGAGATCGGCAACTTGTCACTCAAGTGCCGCAACAACGCATTCGCCAGGCCCAGATTGCCTTCTGAATTTTCGAAATCGATGGGATTGACCTTATGGGGCATGGTCGACGAACCTACCTCCCCTGCCTTCACTTTCTGCTTGAAATAACCGAGTGAGACATAGCCCCAGACATCGCGATTGAGATCAATCAAAATGGTGTTGAGTCGCGCCGCGGCGTCGAATAATTCCGCGAGCGTATCGTGGGGCTCGATTTGTGTTGTGTAGGGATTGAATTCCAAGCCCAGATGGGTCACAAACCTGCACGCAAATGCTTCCCAATCGAAGTCCGGATAGACGGCGAGATGAGCGTTGTAATTGCCGACGGCACCGTTGATTTTTCCCGTCAGCGATACGGCTGCGAGCCGCTCCAGTGCTCGCTCTAGGCGATGCACCACATTAGCCACTTCCTTGCCCAACGTGGTCGGAGTGGCCGACTGGCCGTGGGTGCGCGACAGCATAGGCAAGCCGGCGTGGCTGTGTGCAAGCTCACGCAGTTGCGCGATGATGAATTTGATCGCCGGCAACACCACCGTGGCTCGCGCCTCCTTCACCATCAACCCGTACGCCAAATTGTTTATGTCTTCCGAGGTGCAGGCGAAGTGGATAAATTCCGCCGCCCCCAACGCGTCGGGCAAAGTTGCCAGCTTGCGTTTGAGCCAATATTCAAGCGCCTTAACATCGTGATTCGTTTCGGCCTCAATGGCTTTAACTGCAATCGCATCGGCATCGGAAAACGAGGCAGCGATTTGGTCCAGCGCGCGCATCGTCTCTGGCGAAAAAGTGGCAATCTCCCTGAGCGAAGCTTCCGCGCTCAGCGCCTTGAACCATTCCATCTCAACGCGTAGACGATAACGAATCAAGCCGTATTCGCTGAAATAGGGTGCTAAACGGGTGAGTTTGCTTTGGTACCGACCGTCTAGGGGAGAGAGTGCGGAAATGGCGTTCAAAGGGACGTAAATTTGGAAATTAAAGCCAATTTTATCATGGCTGACCGGGTCAGCCATGTCCTAAGATGCACGCGCGAAGCGAGAAAAACTACTTGCCTAATATACCTGGTAGCGCATCGGTCCCCGCTTTAGCAACCTGTGCGTCTTCGACCGACTTGGCGCCCGATACGCCCACTGCGCCGATGACTTTGCCCTCCCAGATGATGGGTATGCCACCTTCCAATGGCAGCGCGCCTTTCAGACCGATGATGGCGTTTCGCCCGCCGGCAATAGCGTCCTCAAAAACTTTGGTTGGCCGTTTGAATGCGGCGGAAGTTTGTGCTTTTTGTATAGCGACGTCGATGCTGCCGTATTGGGTTTCATCAATTTTTGCAAGATGCACCAAATGACCACCTTCATCGACAACGGCAATGGCGACGGTCCATTTGTTTTTCATCGCTTCCGCTTCGGCTGCGGCGGAAATTCGCTTGGCGATTTCTAGCGTGAGTGCGGCTCGGCTAGCGAGTTCTGCAGCGAGTACAGGTGAGACGACAAGGCTGAGTGCACTGGCGGCGAGTAAGGTTTTTACCAAATACTTCATGTGACTTCCTCCTGTTGAAAATTATGACCAGTTCGGCGTACGTTTTTGCATGAATGCGTCCACACCCTCTGCCGCTTCGGGCATCAGAAAATTACAAGCCATCACGCCGCTCGCGTGGGTATACGCAGCGGACATGTCCATTTCAAGCTGCTCGTAGAACATTTTCTTGCCAAGAGCCAATATCGACGCGGGTTTAGCAATGATGGACTGGATCATTTTATCCAGCTCCATGTCGAGCCGATCGACTGG
The DNA here is from genome assembly GCA_039917535.1 of Burkholderiales bacterium. Taxonomy (GTDB): domain Bacteria; phylum Pseudomonadota; class Gammaproteobacteria; order Burkholderiales; family JALYOK01; genus JBDSJK01. The sequence continues at coordinate 4,402 of JBDSJK010000306.1, read as the reverse complement.
CACGACGCGATTCACCAGGCCTTTTTCCTTCGCGGCTTGCGCGTTGATAAATTCACCCGTCAGCAACATTTCCAGCGCTTCTTTTCGCGACAAATTCCGCGACAGTGCCACACTGGGCGTCGAACAAAATAAACCCACGTTCACGCCTGACGTGGCGAACGTTGCGTTATCGGACGCGATGGCAAGATCGCACTGCGCGACCAATTGGCAGCCCGCTGCCGTCGCGATGCCGTGTACCTTAGCGATCACTGGCTGAGGCAGCGCGACCAGCGTTTGCATCATGCGGCTACATTGGCCGAACAGCGCGCGCGTTGCACCCAGCTCATAGTTAGCGCGCATTTCCTTGAGATCATGACCCGCGCAAAATGCCGAGCCCGCACCCGCAATGACAACAACACGAACCGACGTGTCGGTCGCAAAGGTATCCAGTTGCTCCTGCAAAGCCGTGAGCACGGCGCTTGAAAGCGCGTTATATTGCTTGGGGCGATTGAGCGTCAGCGTGCAGGCACCGCCGGCATCGGCGCGCAATACGAGCGGCTCGGCAGCGGTAACGGCAACAGGTGCGGTTGGTTGATTCATCGCAAAGCCTTGTGTCTAGTCAATACGAGTGATACAGAATTATCCGCACTATACCGGTTCGCGTCCAGCCCAAGATTACGATTCCGCTGTAATAGCGCCATTGCAATGAACCGGTAAGAGCTTGCGAGCGAAAATGCCGGCGCGTCGCGTGTATAAATCCCTGGCAGGTAAGGGCGTGTGCTGATGCACGACTTCGATAGAGATATTGAACGCTAATACTGAAGGCGGTTTAACGAGGGGTTGCCCAATCAAAATTAAATCACTCACTCGTAATCTTGAGCCTGCCATTGTCTGTTTTCTTCGCTCATATTGCGTGACTCGAACAATGTCCGTTGACTGAACGTGCCTACGTGGCGAACGGCCACTTTCGGCCCTTCAGACCATGGGGCAAATTTTCCGCATACCAGCCGTTCGTCGCGTATTATCATTACCCGTGCGGAAAGACAACGTCTTTCCATCTAGCTGACAAACTCCGGCCGGCTGCTTCCGCGGTTCGCTCATGTCAACGGTCAGGGAGCATAGGAGCCAACATGTTTAGCCATATCACCATGGGGACACACGATTTGACCCGAGCGACGGTGTTCTACGACGCGGTGCTCGCGCCGCTGAGCATTAAGCGTGTCGCGAACCAATACCAAGACTGGGCCGCGTGGCAGCGTCCGGGCGAAGGACAAAAGTTCTGGGTCGGCCTGCCCTACAACCAACTTCCAGCGAGTTGGGGCAACGGCACCATGGTCGCGTTTGCAGCTGACTCACGGACTGCGGTGGACGCGGCCTACGCCGCTGCAATTGCGGCAGGTGCACGCGATGAAGGCGCCCCTGGCCCGCGCCCCAACTATGGCCCTGACTACTACGGCGCCTATGTTCGCGACCATGACGGCAACAAGATCCACTTTGTCTGCCGAGTTGCGCTACCCGCGTAGTCGCCCCGGTTCGTTTGCATACCTACCACTTTACACCGAACAATCTGTTATCAATCTATTGCTGCCGGTGAGGTTGGTCCACCTGGATTGCGTGGCCGGCCAGGAACGGTCTATGCGGACGCAGCACGCGATGTCCGCTTGGAATCAGCTGCAGACATTGAATGTTCGCGCTAATTGAATATTGACACACGTTTCGTCAAACGCGCCCAAGCAAGCTACTGATCGAGTTTTTCGGGAGGGCGGTTATAGAAAAGAGATCTTTGACGCCGCGATCACACCTTCAGCCCATCGTCCGCGAACTTGTACCTTCGAGTCTGTCGATAATGTGGCGGTAGTGCCGTTTTCGAAAACTGTTTCCGTGCTGATAGTCACCGGGAGACCGGATACACTAAAGTGGCTTGCCGCACTGAAGTTGGAAATCAACCCTTGGACGACAATTTGATTGCCTTCAACGGCTCCTAAGCTTTGATCGATTGGCCGAACACGAGTTGCTGTAAGCACGCCATTCTGAGGTAGGCTATTGCTCCTTATCTCAACCACCATCCCGTTGGATAAAGTTTCGACTGGGAAATTTTGCGGAAGGACCATCGAGTAGTCGACGCTCAGCCCGCCGACGTTAAATGTACGCTGGTTAAGATTTGCCACCGCACCGCGCAACATTAGCTCGCTGATGCCAGGAACGAACGGGCCTTGTTGCTCGATGTAAGTCGCGACGACGCTGCTTTCAGCGTCGATAAACCCGCTAACTTCGACCATTTCGTTTGTGGTAAGGTCGGCCAGCGACGCGAAGCCCTGAAGAATTATGCCCGCGGGGACGCGAACCGTCTGCCCAAGTACGCTAATCGTCCCAGCGTTAAGATTGACGTCTTCGACGAGACCACGAATATTGCTGCCGTAATCAATACTCGACGCAATGCCCGACATGCCGTCGGTATTCAACATGCCTTGTACGGTCACCACCCAGCCCAGCCCCAGATCCGATTGCGCGCGATTCGCAATGTGGTTAATACTGATCTGTGTGGCCGACGAAGTACGAAATTCGATCCCGTTTACGAACACGCTGCCGAAGCCGGTAATAGGGCCGGAGGCTGTAATCCCCGTTCCACCAATGGCGCCATCGGCGACTCTTGTATCACCGCCCCCACAGGCAACCAGGATTAGCGCTCCGCAGGCAGCAATGGCATGTTTGAATGGCAGAATTCTCATGGTGTCTCTCCAGCGGGTTTGCGTTTGCTCGTATTAGTTTCCTGCTGTTCGATGGGCTCACTAGCCTGTGCGCTAAAGAAGTAAACGCCATAGCTGATCTGCACCCCATTATCCGGTGCCGATGCGTCTTTTCTCTCGACTTCGCGGGCGCGCCGGTATACGGTTTGTAGCGCTTGCATGCCAAGCCTCGTCGCAAGCCGCTGAAGCTCAGCGGCCGATTGCGGTGTCAGGTTTTGGAAGATCAGGCTGCGTTCCACAAACGGTGGTGTCTCACCGAGCAAGTTGTGTACCGCTGCCGCCATGTGATCGTGGATATTCTGGCCGAAATAGTAGGCCTTCTCGTCAAAGCCTTGTTCTGGAATGAATGCCTCGGCGTTAAGACAAACTCGGTCTTCGTCATCCACGCTCACGATACCGAGACGCAGCAGTTCGTCAAGTATGGTTCTGGGTCTGATATTCTTGTTTACTGACTCAACTAATGCCTCAAACGACCGGGCCCCACCAGCGGCGGCGAGACGCGGCAATGGCATAGGGCGTTTCTTTTGATCCAAATACTCGGATTGGCTGATCCAGCGGGTGACCATTCGCGCGCCAAGCGAACTGGCCTCTGGGAGACTTTCGTTTACGTCATCGGCGTTGGCCAGCCGCTTGACGTCCTGCCGATGTACCCCGGTCAGCACTGTAATTCGACTGTGGGTAAGTCGCTTTTGGTCAAGGCTAAAATTCTTTTGCGCCACCTCCACTAGCACCGACTTAAGCATCTCAGCCAGGAATGGGTAAGTGATCCCATGTGCCAACATCAGTTTCGCAAGCGGCGATAACAGCCGCCGAATTGCGGAGATAACGGACGAATGAGGAATGACTGGGTTGCGTGTTTTGTTATCCATAAATCGGTGGTTTTAGGATGTTGGATCGTTTTTAATTAGGCGATTTATCAAAATACCACAAAATTCACGTGTGCAAAAATATGGCACATATTATTGACGTGCCAAATAATGGCACGTATTATAGACGCGTCTTGAAACGCGAATTCAAGTGGAACTGGCGCATCAGGATGTGTTTGATAGGAACCTCAATATTCGGCTATACGTTTGGGCTGGGAGAGCCGTGCCAGTACTTAACAAGCGCTAAGGTATGTGTTGCTTATTAAAATCAAGGCGCTATGGGTCTCGATCAGTCTCCAGCGTAAACCGAATACTTCAGTGAATCGGCCTAAATATGGAAGGAGAACACCATGAAATGCTGTATCACCACCACAAAATGCAAAGTGAGGAACAAGTATCTGCTCATATGGACAGCTCTTGCCACAATGGCTTCTGCCTCGATCTACGCACAACAAGCTCCACCTTGTCACCCTAATTTACGGGCAGAGCAAGATAGGGCGGTGGTGCGCAATCGCGGCGATGTACGGCATTTACCCGATGCGCTTCAGGATCGGCTTGAGGCAATCGCAGCGAACCCGCACACTTATCTGCCGATGCAAGCATTTCCGGAGGCAGATCATCCGAGTCAGTTATTTCAGTACTATTTGCTCGATACTCGGGGCTTCGAGCGCAACGTATTCACCAGCCGCATTTCCGGCGTCAACGACACGGCTATGCTTACCGCTACCGGTGCGAATTGCGGGCAGCCAACGATTGGTGCAGTGCGTTTAGTTGTCGAGCCAAAGCCTGGGCTACCGACCGATCCCAATG
>JBDSJK010000305.1:0-18609 GCA_039917535.1 Burkholderiales bacterium | reverse complement strand
AGGCGGCATCGGCGCGTCGCTGGGCAATATGTCGGAGGACAATTGGCTGTGGCACATGTATGACACCGTAAAAGGTTCCGATTACCTCGGCGACCAAGACGCGATTGAATTCATGTGCCGCAATGCGGCGCAGGTGGTCTACGAACTCGAGCATTTCGGCATGCCCTTTGACCGTAATCCTGACGGCACCATTTACCAGCGGCCTTTCGGCGGCCATTCGATGAATTTCGGTGAGAAGCCCGTGCATCGTTCCAGCGCAGCAGCAGATCGGACCGGCCACGCCATGTTGCACACGCTGTATCAGCGCAATGTGCGCGCCAACACACAATTTTTCGTCGAATGGATGGCGTTGGATTTAATCCGTGGTGCAGATGGCGCGATTCTTGGCGTTGTTGCACTGGAAATGGAAACCGGTGAGCCGATGATTTTTCAAGCTCGATCGACAGTGCTTGCCACCGGTGGGGCAGGGCGCATTTTTCATTCCAGCACCAATGCCTTTATCAATACCGGTGATGGTTTGGGCATGGCGGCACGGGCGGGTCTTCCGCTCGAAGATATGGAATTCTGGCAATTTCACCCGACCGGTGTGGCCGGTGCGGGCGTGTTGATCACCGAAGGCGTGCGTGGCGAAGGTGGCTACCTCATCAACAGCAACGGCGAGCGCTTCATGGAGCGCTATGCGCCCAATATGAAAGACCTCGCCAGCCGCGACGTAGTATCGCGCTCTATGGATCAGGAAATCAAAGAAGGGCGCGGTGTGGGGCCGGAAAAAGATTGCGTGCTGCTCAAGCTCGATCATCTCGGGCCGGACACCATCAATAAGCGCCTGCCGGGGATCCGCGAAATCGCGATCAAATTTGCCAACGTCGATCCGATCAAGGAGCCTATTCCCGTTGTGCCAACGTGCCATTACATGATGGGCGGCATACCGACCAATTACTACGGCGAAGTCGTTGAGCCCAAGAATGGCAATCCCAATAGCGTCGTGCCGGGGCTGTACGCCATCGGCGAATGTGCCTGTGTATCGGTGCACGGCGCGAATCGCTTGGGCACAAATTCATTGTTAGATTTGCTGGTGTTTGGCAAAGCGGCGGGTGATCATTTGGTTAAGCATATCAAGCGTGACGAAAGCTTTGCCGATCTACCGAAGGATGCCGCAGATCAGCCACTGGCGAGGCTTTCCAGGCTGGACAGTGCTACGTCCGGTGAAAATGTAACGGAAGTCGGCGGCGCGATGCGACGCACGGTGCAAATTCATTCCGGTGTGTTCCGGACAGGAAAGTTGCTCGACGAGGGTTCCGTCAAGATTAAAGAGATCGCACAACGGGCGCGCTCGACGGCGATCAAAGATCGGAGCAAAGTCTTTAACACTGCGCGCATCGAGGCGTTAGAGTTGGAGAACCTTGCGCTCATCGCCGAGGCGACCTTGGTATCTGGTGCGGCGCGCAAAGAGAGCCGCGGCGCCCACGCCCGCGACGACTGCAAAGACCGCGATGACAAGAATTGGCTGAAGCACAGCTTGTGGTACTACGATGGCAACCGGCTGGATTACAAACCGGTCAACCTTAAAGGACTCACCACCGAAGGGTTTGAGCCGAAGGCTCGGACATATTAAGGAACGTAATGCAATTTTCCATTTACCGCTACAACCCCGAGACCGACGCCAAACCCTACATGCAAGACTATGATGTCGAGCTTGCCTCGACGGACCGCATGTTGCTTGATGCGATCATCAAGCTTAAGTCGGTTGACGACACCTTGGCTTTTCGCCGTTCCTGCCGCGAGGGTGTGTGCGGTTCCGACGCAATGAATATCAACGGCAAGAATGGTTTGGCTTGCGTCACGAATTTGGCCGAGTTAAAACAGCCCGTTGTGTTACGTCCCTTACCGGGCTTGCCGATTATTCGCGATTTGATCGTTGATATGACGCAGTTCTTCAAGCAATATCACTCGATCAAACCTTATTTGGTCAACAACGATCCACCGCCGGACAAAGAGCGCCTTCAATCGCCGGAAGATCGCGCCGAACTGGACGGGTTGTACGAATGCATTTTGTGTGCCTGCTGCAGTACGGCGTGTCCGTCGTTTTGGTGGAACCCGGACAAATTCGTCGGCCCCGCCGGTTTGCTACAATCCTATCGCTTCATCGCCGACAGCCGCGATCAGGCGACTAGCGAGCGCTTGGACGATTTGGAAGACCCGTACCGGTTATTTCGCTGTCACACGATCATGAATTGCGTCGATGTGTGCCCGAAGGGATTGAACCCGACCAAGGCGATCGGCAAGATCAAAGAAATCATGGTCAAGCGGACTGTATAGGAGTATGCTTGCTGCAAAGCAGCAAGAGCGTTTGCGTTGGCGTTGCCGGCGCGGAATGCTGGAGTTAGATCTGCTCCTGGCGCGGTTCCTAGAAACACACCTCGCGACGTTAGACGAGCCGCAGGCGAGCGCGTTGGACAAGTTGTTAACCTATCCGGATCCGGATTTATACGAGTGGTTGATGGCTCGCAAGGTGTGCGAAGACGAGAGCCTTAGGCCCATGGTGGAGTGGCTGCAGCTAGTCAGTAACAATTCGTGTTCCGCTTCGGAACACGCAGTGGAGATGAATATGGATACCCAACGTACAGCGACATTGACCCTCAACGGTAGTGGCAACTCTATCGAACTTCCCATCTACGGCGGCACGCTCGGGCCAGACGTGGTCGATGTACGCGGACTGTCGAAACTTGGCTTGTTCACCTACGACCCCGGATTTCTATCCACCGCCGCGTGCCGCTCGGACATCACGTTTATCGACGGCGATTTAGGCCAGTTGTATTACCGTGGTTATCCGATTGAACAACTCGCTGAAAAATCCGATTTTGTCGAGGTTAGTTATCTGTTGCTGAACGGTGAGTTACCCACCGCGGCGGAGTTCAAAGAATTCGACGACCTCATCACCCGGCACACCATGGTGCATGAGCAATTGACCCGCTTCTACCAAGGCTTTCGGCGCGATGCTCACCCCATGGCCGTGATGGTGGGCGTGGTGGGTGCTTTGTCGGCGTTCTATCACGACTCGCTGGACATCAACAATCCCCAGCATCGCAACGTCTCGGCCATCCGCTTGATCGCCAAGGTGCCGACCATCGCCGCCATGTGTTATCGCTACAACACCGGCCTGCCGTTTCAATATCCGCGTAACGATTTTTCCTATGCAGCGAATTTTTTGCAGATGATGTTTGCGACGCCGTGCGAGAAATACGAATCCAATCCGGTATTGGTGAAAGCGATGGATCGAATTTTGATTCTTCACGCCGATCATGAGCAAAACGCGTCCACTTCCACGGTGCGCCTCGCCGGTTCCAGTGGCGCCAATCCGTTCGCGTGCATTGCCGCTGGCATTGCCGCGCTATGGGGCCCGGCCCACGGTGGCGCCAATGAAGCGGTGCTGAAAATGCTCGATGAAATCGGCGACGTGTCTAACATCGGCAAGTACATCGCCCTGGCCAAGGACAAGAATTCCGGTTACCGCCTAATGGGTTTTGGTCATCGCGTTTACAAGAATATGGATCCCCGTGCCGGCATTATGCGCGAGACTTGTTACGAGGTGTTGAACGAACTGGGCCTGCACGACAACAAGCTGTTCAAACTTGCCTTGGCGCTGGAAAAAATCGCGCTGGAGGATCCTTATTTTGTCGAGAAAAAACTCTACCCCAACGTGGATTTCTATTCGGGCATCGTGTTGCGCGCGCTGGGCATTCCAATCAGCATGTTCACGGCAATTTTTGCCATGGGCCGTACCATCGGCTGGATTTCCCAGTGGAACGAAATGATCGCCGATCCGGAACAAAAAATTGGCCGACCAAGGCAGCTTTATCGCGGCGCCGTGCGGCGTGATTACCTGCCCGTCGACAAGCGAGCTTAATCGGGAGCTTATTAGTCGCTCTAGCTAATCTTTTATTAGGACCCGCGCCATGATGAAAACTTTCTTAGAAAACTCTCATCTATTCGGCGCTAATGCGCCTTTTATTGAGGAACTGTACGAGAGCTATTTGCAGGACCCGGCGCAGGTTTCCGCCGAATGGCGCTCCTATTTCGACGCGCTACAAAAAGCTTCCGGCGCCGTTACCCACGATATCGCCCACGGCCCCATCGTGGCAGCCTTTGCCCAGCGTGCTAAGCAGGGTTTGCAAACCATGTTGGCGGGCCGCCACGACGGTGAGGTGGCGAAAAAGCAGGTTTCTGTCCTACAATTAATTAACGCCCATCGCTTTCTCGGTTCCCGCCACGCTTCGCTCGATCCTCTCAAGCGCCTAGAAAAACTCTACATCCCAGAGCTGGAGCCAGGCCACTATGGCTTGAGCGAATCCGACATGGATACGGTATTCAATACCGGCTCGTTGGTTGGCCCCGACCAAGCGCCGTTACGTGACATTCTTGCCGCCGTTCGCGCTACATATTGCGGCAGCATCGGTGTCGAATATATGTACGTGACCGATACAGAGCAAAAACGCTGGATACAAAAACGCTTTGAGAGCACCCAGGCGAAGACGGGTTACAGCAAAGAGCAACGGCGGCATATTTTGGAGAACTTGACCGCGGCTGAAACACTCGAGAAATATCTCCACACGCGCTATGTTGGACAAAAGCGTTTCTCGCTCGAAGGCAGCGAGAGCCTCATCCCATTGCTGGAAAACTTGATCCAACGCGCGGGCGCCGCGGGCGTGAAGGAGATTGTCCTTGGCATGGCCCATCGTGGCCGCCTCAATGTATTAGTCAACGTGTTGGGTAAATTGCCGAAGGATTTGTTTTCCGAATTCGAAGGCAAGCATGCTTCGGATTTGTCGTCGGGCGACGTGAAATATCATCTGGGTTTTTCCAGCGACGTGACCACGCCCGGCGGCCCCGTTCATCTCACGCTGGCGTTTAATCCGTCCCACTTGGAAATCGTCAATCCCGTCGTCGAAGGCTCCGTGCGCGCGCGGCAAACCCGGCGCGGTGATCGCGACGGCAAGCAGGTGTTGCCCGTGTTGATCCACGGCGACGCGGCCTTTGCCGGCCAGGGTGTGGTGATGGAAACCATGGCGCTGTCACAAACCCGCGGCTACCGCACCGGCGGCACGGTACACATCGTCGTGAATAACCAAATCGGATTTACCACCTCCGATCCGCGCGACACGCGCTCGTCGATTTACTGTACGGACATTGCCAAGCTGATCGAAGTGCCGGTGTTCCACGTCAACGGTGACGATCCCGAGAGCGTGTTATTTGCCATCGAGACCGCCCTAGATTTTCGTATGACTTTTGGCAAAGATGCGATCGTTGATCTGGTGTGCTTCCGTCGCTTGGGACATAACGAACAGGACGAGCCGCTGGTGACGCAGCCGTTGATGTACAAGAAAATTGCTCAACATCCGGGTACGCGCAAACTCTATGCCCTCAAGCTCACGGAAGAGGGTGTAGTGAGTGAAGCTGAGCCCGACGAGATGATCAAAACCATCCGCGCCCAATTGGACGCAGGACAGAGCACCAACGCGGCGATACTCTACAACCACAAACCACCGTTTGCGATCGACTGGACGCCCTACCTCAACATCAATTGGCGCCACCCGGCCAAGACGGCGGTGCCGCGCAAGGAATTGGCAGCGCTCGCCGTGCTTCTCACCACGATGCCGGAGAATTTCAAGCTTCATCCCAGCGTTGAGCGTGTGTTGGCCGCGCGTCGTGAGATGGGTTTAGGCAAACACGTGTTGGACTGGGGCATGGCGGAAAATCTCGCCTATGCCGCGTTGTTGAAGGATGGCTACACGATTCGTCTTTCAGGCCAGGACAGTGGCAGGGGCACTTTCTCTCACCGCCATGCGGTGTTCCACGATCAGAATCGTGAAAAATGGGATGCGGGCAACTATGTTCCGCTGCGCAATATCGATCCGGGTCAGCCGGATTTCCTGGTGATCGATTCGCTGCTGTCGGAAGAAGCGGTGCTTGGTTTCGAGTATGGCTATGCGACGGGTGATCCCAACACGTTCGTGATTTGGGAAGCCCAGTTCGGCGACTTTGCCAACGGCGCGCAAGTGGTGATCGACCAATTCATCAGTTCCGGCGAAACCAAATGGGGCCGGCTGTGCGGCTTGACCATGTTGTTGCCCCACGGTTATGAGGGCCAAGGCCCCGAGCATTCCTCTGCGCGCGTCGAGCGTTATTTACAGCTTTGCGCCGAACATAATATTCAAGTTTGTGTGCCGTCGAATCCTGCCCAGATGTTTCATTTATTGCGCCGGCAAATGCTGCGCCCGATGCGCAAACCTTTAATCGTAATCACGCCCAAGAGCCTGTTACGCCGCAAGGAATCGACCTCGGATCTGAACGATCTCGCCACGGGTGGTTTCATGCCGGTGATCCCAGAGACTAACCAACTCGACGCCAAGAAGGTCAAACGCATCGTCGCCTGCAGCGGAAAAATTTATTTTGATTTGTTCGCCGAACGTCAGGCGCGCGGCATCGACAACGTCGCACTCATTCGTATTGAGCAACTCTACCCGTTCCCCCACGAAGAATTCGCCGCCGAGATGAAGCGTTATCCCAATGCCGCCAGCGTCGTGTGGGCTCAGGAAGAGCCGGGCAACCAGGGCGCGTGGCATCGCATACAGCATTACCTGTTGCGCAATATGCGCGACGATCAGGAACTCAGTTACGCGCTGCGGCCCTCATCTGCGTCACCGGCGGTGGGTTATCTCGCGAAACATAATGAACAGCAAAAAGCGGTGCTTGATGCCGCGCTGACGTTAACACCCACCAAGTAGTGTTTTGGAGAGATCATGCTTGTAGATGTCAAGGTTCCACAGCTTTCTGAATCCATAGCCGAGGCGACGCTGGTTACCTGGCGCAAAAAGCCCGGCGAATACGTCGAGCGCGATGAGAATTTGATCGATATTGAAACCGACAAAGTCGTGCTGGAATTACCGGCGCCGGTATCGGGCGTGCTCAAGACTATCGCGAAAAATGATGGCGGCACCGTGATCAGCAACGAAGTGATCGCCGCGATTGATACGGAAGCAAAAGCCGCGGTTGCTAAAGCCGCTGCGCCACCAGCCAAGCAAGATGCGGCCCCCAAGCCTGCCATGCCGGAGACCCGCGCCGCGACTGCCTCGCAGGCCGATGCCGCTGCGGCATTGCCGGCGGCGCGCAAGATGCTTGCCGAACAAGGTCTAAATGCAGACGACGTGGCGGGCACGGGCCGGAGTGGCCGCGTTACAAAGGGCGACGTTGTCGCACATCTGGAAACCAAGCCCGCAGCGCCGGCGCAAAAAGCGCCCCCTACCGATCCGCTCAGCGTGACCATGATGCGCATCGGTGGCCGCCCGGAGCAACGCGTGCCCATGTCGCGGTTGCGCGCGCGTATTGCCGAGCGTCTGGTGCAATCGCAATCCACCGCGGCGATTTTGACGACGTTTAACGAAGTCAACATGCAGCCCGTGATAGAGCTGCGCAATCGCTACAAAGAAAAATTTGAAAAGGAACATGACGTCAAGCTGGGCTTTATGTCGTTCTTCGTCAAAGCCGCCGTCGCCGCGCTGAAAAAATTTCCGCTGGTGAATGCGTCCATCGACGGCAACGACATTATCTATCACGGTTACTACGACATCGGCATCGCCGTTGGCAGTTCGCGCGGCTTGGTGGTGCCCATCATTCGCGACGCGGATAAATTAACTTTCGCTGACATCGAAAAAACCATCGCCGATTTCGGCACGCGCGCGCAAGACGGCAAGCTCACTATCGAAGAACTGAGCGGCGGTACGTTCTCCATTTCCAACGGCGGTGTGTTTGGCTCGATGTTGTCGACGCCGATCATTAACCCGCCCCAGTCGGCGATTTTGGGTGTGCATGCGACCAAAGAGCGTCCCGTGGTGGAGAACGGCCAGATCGTGATCCGCCCGATGAATTATCTCGCGTTGTCCTACGACCACCGCATCATCGACGGCCGCGAGGCGGTGTTGTCGCTGGTGGCGATGAAAGATGCGTTGGAGGATCCTGCGCGCTTGCTTTTAGAACTTTAACAATCCCATGGCACTCACATTCGATGTCGCCGTCATCGGCGGCGGTCCCGGCGGTTATGTAACCGCCATCCGCGCGGCGCAGCTTGGTTTCAACACCGTGTGCATAGACAACTGGAAGAACGCTAAAGGCAAGCCCAGCCTAGGGGGCACTTGCCTGAACGTTGGCTGCATTCCCTCGAAAGCATTGTTGGAATCTTCGGAAAATTATCATCGCGTTCTGCACAGTTTTCCCGATCACGGCATTCAGGCGCAAGGCGTCACGCTTGACCTGGCGAAGCTGCTGGCGCGCAAAGATAAAATTGTCGATCAGCTTACCGGCGGCATTGGTTTTCTGTTCAAGAAGAATAAAGTCACGTCATTAAACGGTATAGGCCGGTTTGTTTCCGGCGCTGACTCTTATCAAATCGAAGTGAGTGACGGCGACAAGCGCGAGACGATTTCCGCGAAGCATGTGGTCATCGCCACGGGCTCCGTGCCTCGGTCGTTGCCGTTTGCCGCCGTTGACAACAAACTGATTCTGGATAACGTCGGGGCATTATCGATTCCGAGTGTACCGAAAAAACTCGGCGTGATTGGCGCAGGCGTGATCGGTTTGGAAATGGGCAGCGTGTGGAAACGCCTCGGCGCCGACGTCACCATACTCGAAGCGCTGCCGGAATTTCTTGGTGCCGTCGATGAGCAAGTGGCCAAAGAAGCGCACCAGATCTTTACGAAAGAGCAGGGCATTGCGGTTCACCTTGGCGTCAAAATAAAGTCCGCCGTGACGTCTAAAGACAGCGTCAGCGTCGAATACGAAAATGGCGATGGCAAGAAAATATTGCAGGTCGGTCGCCTCGTCGTGGCCGTGGGTCGTGTGCCATTCACCGCAGGTTTGAATCTCGAAGCGATTGGTTTGAAGACCGACGCGCGCGGCTTTGTCGAGGTCGATGATCATTGCCGTACCGCAGCTAAAAATGTCTACGCCGTCGGCGATGTAGTACGTGGCCCGATGCTGGCGCACAAGGCCTCGGAAGAGGGCGTCGCCGTTGCCGAATTGATCGCGGGACAACAAAGTCATGTGAATCTCAACACTATTCCTTGGGTGATCTATACCGCGCCGGAAATTGCCTGGGTGGGCGAGACGGAAAAGCAACTCAAGGCGAGAGGCGTTGAGTATCGCGTCGGCAGTTTTCCGTTCATGGCAAATGGTCGCGCCAAGGGTTTGGGCGAGACCCACGGCTTCGTGAAAATGCTGGCCGATGCAAAAACCGACCGGCTGCTAGGCGTGCACATTCTCGGGCCGTTCGCTTCCGAACTGATTTCCGAAGCCGTGGTTGCTATGGAATTCGGCGCGAGTTCCGAAGACATCGCGCGCATCGTCCATGCCCATCCTTCCCTATCCGAGGTAATGCACGAAGCGGCCATGGCCGTCGATAAACGCGCCATACATATTTAGTGTTAGCCTAGCAATGCCCGTAGAGCCAATAGCAGAGCGCGTCTCCGGGCATGATGCCATGGAAGCCGCGCCGCTTGGCCCTCTCCACTGGTATCAAAAGCAAAAACAGCTAAGGGAACTTTCCGCCGATCCAGCGCAAGAGCGCGCGGCTAAACGGCTGCAACAGCTATTCGATGCGCTGATCGAGTTTAAGTCCTATCGCGCGCGCCCGTTCATGAAAACCTTTGGCCGCCGCGCACCGCCCCGGGGTTTATATATTCACGGCAGCGTCGGCCGCGGCAAAAGCATGTTGATGGATGCCTTCTACGGGCAACTGCCCTTTCGCCGCAAACGAAGAGTTCATTTCCATGCCTTTATGCAGAGCGTCCATCGCGAGCTTGCTGTGCTCACTCAATCCGAAGATCCGCTGCTGCGGGTGGCTGAACATCTGGCGAGGGACGTGCGCGTACTATGCTTTGATGAGTTTCACGTCAGCGATATCGGCGACGCGATGATCTTGGCGCGCCTGCTCGAGAGCGTGTTTGCGCGCGGCATCGTGTGCGTCATGACCGCTAACTACGCGCCCGATTCGCTCTATGCAAACGGCCTGCAACGCGAGCGATTTTTGCCTGCCATAGAATTGATCAAGCAACATTTGGACGTGATCGAACTAAGCGGGAAAACCGATTTCCGACTGCGCAATCTTGAACAACTCGAACTCTATTTTCAGCCTCTCGGTTCCGCCGCCGATGAAGCGCTGCTGCGCGACTATACTACACTAGCCGGGGCACGCCCGCGTAGCGCGGCGCTTGAGGTAAATGGCCGTAAGATCCAATCCAGGAGCGCATCTTCAGGCATCGTCTGGTTTGATTTTGTGGAACTGTGTGGCACGGCGCGTTCGCAAACGGACTATCTGGAACTGGCGCGTCGCTTTCACACTGTCATGCTCGCCAACGTGCCGCGCATGACCAGTGAGCACGCTTCCGAAGCGCGGCGTTTCACTTGGTTGGTAGATGTGCTTTACGATCAGCGCGTGAATTTGATTATGAGCGCGGATGCGCCGATCGAGGATTTGTATCGTAGCGGCCCCCACAGCCAGGAGTTTCCCCGCACCGCGAGCCGGTTGCGGGAGATGCAATCGCGCGAGTACCTCTCGCAGCAACATCTGGGATAAGATAAGGGTAAATTTGGGTCGTATTCATTGATCTTTAACGCAACCTCGTGACAATGTACCTCCCCGTCATTCCCGCGCAGGGTGAAACAGGGAGTTCGGCTTGGACACAAGCCGCCTGCGAAACGGTTCCGGCTTGCAAGCCGGAACGCGCCCTGCAAGGGGGAATCCAAGTAGCCTTGCGAGAAAATAATTGGATCCCCGCCTTTGCGGGGATGACGAGCGGTTTGTTTTACGGTTGGGTAATTTTCAATAGTTATCCGCTTTCCTTGATCAATTAACCAGGATTTATTGCAAATGTTCAAAGGCATTCTTCTCAATAAGACCGACGCTGGTACGGAAGCCAAAATTACCGACATCAACGAAGCCGATTTGCCGGAAGGCGACGTAACGGTGCGTGTCGACTATTCCACCATCAACTACAAAGACGGCCTTGCGATCACCGGCAAAGCGCCGGTGGTGCGCAAGTTTCCCATGGTGCCGGGCATCGACGGCGCGGGCGTGGTGGAGGCGAGCACATCGCCGCTGTGGAAAGTGGGCGATAAGGTCATACTCAACGGCTTTGGCGTGGGCGAAGGCCATTGGGGTTGCCTGGCGCAGAAGGCGCGTCTCAAGGGCGAATGGCTGGTGCCGTTGCCGAATGGTTTGACGACCCAGCAAGCGGCGTCTATCGGCACCGCCGGCTATACGGCGATGCTGTGTGTGCTTGGTTTGGAAAAACACGGCGTCACGCCGGACAAGGGCGAAATAATCGTTACCGGCGCGGCGGGCGGTGTGGGCAGCGTGGCGATTGCATTGCTTGCGAAGCGCGGCTACACGGTCGTCGCCTCGACAGGCCGCATGAACGAGACGGATTATTTGAAATCACTCGGCGCAACGGAAGTGATCGATCGCGCGACGCTGTCCGCGCCCGGTAAGCCGCTCGCGAAAGAACGCTGGGGCGGTGCGGTGGACACCGTCGGCAGCCACACACTCGCGAACGTGCTCGCATCAACCAAGTATCTCGGTGTGGTTACCGCATGCGGATTGGCGCAGGGCATGGATTTGCCGTCTAGCGTGGCGCCGTTTATTTTACGCGGCGTGACGTTGCTCGGCATCGACAGCGTGATGGCGCCGAAGGCAAATCGCCTCGCAGCGTGGGCACGTCTTGCGTCCGATCTCGACAAAGCCAAACTGGATGCCATGACCACGGAGATTACGCTCGCCCAAGCGATCGTGAAAGCGCCGGATATATTGGCGGGCCAGGTTCGCGGGCGGTTGGTGGTGAATGTAAACACATAATGAATCGTCATTTCCGCTTTCGCAGGAATGACGATGGAGGTAACGCAACGCTATGCCAACCTACAAAGAATTCCACCAGCATTCCATCGATCATCCGGATGAATTCTGGGCGGAGCAGGCCAAGCTGATCGGCTGGCACAAGCCTTTCACGAAAGTTTTGGATTACACAAAACCGCCGTTTGCAAAATGGTTCGTCGGCGGCGAAACCAATCTTTGCTTCAACGCCGTGGATCGCCATCTCGCCGAGCGTGCCGAGCAGGCGGCATTGCTCTTTGTCTCGACGGAAACCAACGAAGAAAAGCGTTACAGCTATCGCGAGCTTTACACCGAGATTAATCGCATGGCTGCGGTGCTTGTCAGACTCGGCGTAGGTAAAGGTGATCGCGTATTGATTTACATGCCGATGATTGCCGAGGCGATGTTCGCCATGCTTGCGTGTACGCGTATCGGCGCGATTCACTCCGTCGTGTTTGGCGGTTTTGCGGCGGCGAGCTTGGCGACGCGCATCGACGATGCCAAACCCAATGTCATGATCACGTCGGACGCCGGCATGCGCGCGGGCAAGATTGTGCCTTATAAGCATTTGGTCGACGAGGCGGTGCGCTTGGCGCAGTTTCCGCCACAGCATGTGGTCATCGTCAATCGTGGTTTGGATAAGGACATGACGTTGATCGCGGGGCGCGATCTCGAGTATGCGACGCTGCGCGCACAACACATGGACGCGCATATTCCGATCACCTGGCTGGAATCCAGCGAGCCATCGTACATTCTTTACACCTCCGGCACGACGGGCAAGCCCAAAGGTGTACAGCGCGACACGGGCGGTTATGCCGTCGCGTTGGCCGCGTCGATGAAGTACATATTTTGCGGCAAGCCCGGCGAGACGATGTTCACCACCAGCGACATCGGCTGGGTGGTCGGGCATTCATACATTATTTACGCGCCGCTTATTTACGGCATGACGAGCGTGATGTATGAAGGTCTTCCGATTCGTCCCGACGGCGGTATCTGGTGGAAGATGGTGCAAGATCTGAAAGTCAACGTGATGTTCAGTTCACCGACGGCCATTCGCGTGTTGAAGAAGCAAGATCCGGCGCTACTTTCCAAGTATGATTTATCTTCGATGCGTTACTTATTTTTAGCGGGTGAACCGCTCGACGAACCGACGGCGCGTTGGATCGCCGATGGTTTGCAGAAACCCATCATCGATCACTATTGGCAAACGGAAAGCGGCTGGCCGATGCTCTCCGCCGTGCTGGGCGTAGAGGAAACGCCAAGGAAATTTGGCAGCCCGAGTTTTCCGGTATTTGGTTACAACATCAAACTGCTGCACGAGGTCACAGGCGAAGAAGTTGGCGCCGATGAAAAAGCCGTGGTCGCCGTCTTGCCACCGCTGCCGCCGGGCTGCATGAGCACCATTTGGGGCGACGACGAGCGCTTCGTGAGCACCTATTTCAACACCTTCAAAAACAAACTGGCCTACTCCTCGTTCGATTGGGGCATCCGTGACAAGGACGGCTATTATTTTATTCTCGGCCGCACCGATGACGTGATCAACGTCGCGGGACATCGCCTAGGCACTCGGGAAATCGAAGAGGCCATCCAGAGCCATCCCAACATCGCCGAAGTAGCGGTGGTAGGCATCGAAGATAAGTTGAAAGGGCAAGTTCCCGTCGCGTTTGCGGTGGTCAAGGACGCAAGCGGCCTGCAGGACGAGGCCGGGCGCGCAGCGCTGGAGCGCGCGGTGTTTGCCGCGGTGGACTCGCAACTCGGCGCCATCGCTCGACCTGCGCGGGTTTACTTCATCACGCTGTTGCCAAAAACGCGCTCGGGAAAACTCCTGCGTCGTAGCATACAGGCGCTTGCCGAGGGGCGCGATGCGGGTGATTTGACGACGCTGGATGATCCGAGTGCATTGGAGCAAATCAAAGCGGCGCTGTTGAACTAGCGCACATGCGTATGACGAGATGGCTGGGGGGTGCCCGGAGAGCCGCACCAATATTGGCTCACAGGCCGATTCTCTAGGTAATATTTTTGCTAAGGTGTCAATGTGTTCCAAGAAAAATTATTGCAGGGTAAACGCATCCTCGTGACCGGCGGCGGCACAGGCCTAGGTCGCGCAATGGCGGAAAAATACCTTCAACTTGGCGCAGAGATTTACATCTGCGGTCGTCGCCAAAACGTGCTTGACGAAACGGCACGCGAGCTGATGCTGGCGCATGGCGGCTCGGTCAAGGCTTTTCCCATCGACATTCGTCACGCTCAAGCGGTAGACGAAATGATCGAGGCGATTTGGCTGGATGGTCCGTTGCATGGCCTGGTCAACAACGCCGCGGGAAACTTCATTAGCCGCACCGAGGATTTGTCGCCGCGAGGCTTTGATGCCATTGCCAACATTGTTCTGCACGGCACGTTTTACACCACGCAAGCCGTGGGCAAACGTTGGATAAGGGACAAGGTCAAAGGCTCAATTATTTCCATCGTGGTGACTTGGGTGTGGACGGGCTCGCCGTTTGTCGTGCCGTCGGCTATGTCCAAATCCGGCATCGATGCCATGACCAAATCTCTCGCCGTGGAGTGGGGTCGCCATGGCATCCGCCTTAACGCCATTGCACCGGGGCCGATTTACACCAAAGGCGCGTGGGATCGTCTGAGCCCTGGCAAAGACACCATGTCGCGCGGCGACGGTAACCCCATGGGTCGTCAAGGTGATCTGAGCGAACTGCAAAATCTCGCAACTTTTCTGATGGCCGATGGTTGCGACTGGCTTACGGGCCAGACCATTGCGCTCGATGGCGCAGGCTATTTGGCAAACGGCGCATCGTTTAGTCATTTGGCCGAATTGTCCGATGAAGATTGGGCCAACCTGCGCGAGCAGATTAAATCCGCGAACGAGCGCGACAAGGCGCAGCGCGCGGTTTGACGAGAATTTGGGCATGACTGAGCCGCAAGAAACGCGCGCTGCTTATCCGCATTTTCTCGCCATCGCCACGCGCTGGCATGACAACGACATTTACGGCCATGTGAACAACGTGGTGTATTACTCCTATTTCGATACGGTGGTGAATGACTATTTGGTGCGCGCCGGCGGGCTGGATATTCATCATGATGCTGTGATTGGCATCACGGTGGAAAGCCAGTGCCAATATCACCGTTCGTTGTGTTTCCCAGAGACAATTGCGGCGGGGCTACGGGTGGCCAAACTCGGCCAAACATCAGTACGCTATGAAATCGGTATTTTTCAACCGGGGCAGGAAAGACCAGCCGCCACGGGGCATTTTGTCCACGTGTTTGTCGAACGTGGCGCGCAAAGGCCGGTTCCCATCCCCGATAATATCCGTGTCGCCCTCGAGCGCATTCAAATAGCACGGTAGTTCTTGTCTTTTGCAGGCCTTCCTCTGACAATAGGAGCATGAGCCCCCCGCTTATCATTTCGCTACCTTACGTTGAGGACAGTGCTTATTTATTTGAGTCAGTGCGCGACCACGCTTGGCCAATTTGGTTAGACAGCGGGCGTCCGTATAGCAAGCAGGGGCGCTATGACATCATTGTTGCCGATCCGATCGCGACGGTTGTTACGTCAGGCGACACAACGACCATTACCCAAGCTGGGGAAGTGATCCGGTCACAGGCCGATCCGACGGCGCTATTGTGGCCCTGGCTTAACCCGACGGTACTGTCACATTCCGATGCTCCGTTTGCAGGTGGCGCGGTGGGCTATTTCGGCTACGATTTGGCGCGGCGTTTTGAGCGTCTGCCTAACAGAGCGACCGAAGCTGAGCGGATACCGGAGATGGCCATCGGCATTTACAATTGGGCGGTGGTAGTCGATCACGAAAAGAGAACAGCCACCTTGGCAAGTTCATCGCCAACGCCAGAAACAATCGCGCAGCAAGATCAGCTCGTCAAGCTGTTCAGCAGCCGGCAACAGGATCGTCATACCGTGCCGTTTCATTTGCTCTCGGACGTGGCGGCCAATTTGGACTTGGACGATTACGCAGTGCGGTTTAATAAACTGAAACGTTATATCACCGACGGTGACTGCTACCAAGTCAACCTCACGCGGCGCTTCAGCGCGCGTGCCGGTGGCGATCCCTGGACGGCCTACCGCAATTTGCGTCGCGGCAATCCCGCGCCCATGGGGGCGTACTTGCAACTGCCATTTGTGCAAGTGCTGAGTTCGTCGCCTGAGGGCTTTCTCAAGGTGCGGGACGGCCAGGTTGAAACCAAACCTATCAAGGGTACGCGGCCCGTTAGAAATGAAGCGACAGCAAACGCCAATGAAATTTGCGAGCTGAAAGCGTCGCACAAGGATCGGGCAGAAAACGTCATGATCGTCGATCTAATGCGCAACGATCTCGGTAAAGTGTGCGAGGCGGGCAGCGTGCGTGTGCCTAAGCTGTTCGAGGTTGAAAGCTTTGCCACGGTGCATCATTTGGTCAGCACCGTGACGGGCACCTTGCGCAAAGATCGCGACGCGATTGATTTGTTACGTGCGTGTTTCCCTGGCGGCTCGATTACCGGCGCGCCTAAGTTGCGCGCGATGGAAATTGTCGAGGAACTCGAACCTCATCGCCGCGGCCTGTACTGCGGCGCGATTGGTTACATCGGCCGTGATGGTGCAATGGGTCTCAATATTGCCATTCGTACATTGGTGTACTCCGAAGGGCAAGTGCGATTTTGGGCCGGCGGTGGCATCGTCGCGGATTCCGTGATGGAGAGCGAATTTCAAGAAACACTCGACAAAGCACAGGCGCTGTTGAGATTGCTACAACAGGGGCCGCGTGTGCCGCAAAACGAGACGGATAATGCAAGCTAAGGTCGAGTTGCGCAAGGCTATTTTGGCGCGCCGCGATGGCTTAGGTGCGGAGGCCAGGGTGGCTTCTTCCGATCGTATTGCCAGACGCGTCATTGAGCTACCCGGTTTTCGCCAGGCCGACGTGGTGCTTGCCTATGTGAGTTTTGGCAGCGAGTTCGACACGACTGATTTTGTACGCGCGACACTTGCCCACGGTAAAATATTGCTGTTGCCACGGGTGAATCGCCAGAAGCGCAGACTGGATTTATTTCGAGTCGCGGATCCGGCTAAAGACCTAATCAGTGGAACATGGAACATACGCGAACCGGATCCCGAGCGCTGCCCATCGTGGAACGATGAGACAGTGGACTTCGTGCTGGTGCCCGGCGTCGCGTTCGACGCGCAAGGGAATCGTCTTGGATACGGTGGTGGATTTTATGATTGTCTGCTCGAGGATTTGGGGCCGTTTCCAAGCCTGATCGCGGCCGCATTTGCGAGCCAGGTGGTTGATCGAGTGCCGACGGAGGAGCACGACATCGCCGTCGATGTGGTGGTGACGGAAGAGAAAAATTTTGTCAGAAATGATTTCAACTCATGAACCTGGATGAAGAGCAGACCGCGCTGATCGCGGCCAATATCCGCCACGCACGCACCTTGCGTGCTCTTGGTTGCGACGATTACCAGGTGCCGTTTCATTGCTTCGCCGATTTGTTGGACGGGAGGGCGAGCGAGGCGCCTGACAAACTATTTCTTGAATACTACAACGACGACACGGGCGAGCACGCTACGTTTACCTATGGCGAGTTCAACCGTCGTGTCAACCAAGTGGCGGTGTTGTTAAGCGAAGAATATGGCGTAGTGCGCGGTGATAGGGTAGCCACCCTTGCGTTTAATCATCCTGATCCCGTCATCGCTTGTTTTGCCTGTTGGAAGTTGGGCGCCGTCGCCGCGCCGCAGAATGTTTCCGAAGATGACGCACGCCTTGCGTTCATTTTGCAGAATGCCGGCTGCCGCGTGGCGCTGGTTCGGCCCGAGTATTTGGAGCGGGCGAAACGCCTGCAGTCCCAGGCTCGTTGTCTGGAAACGGTGATCACCATGGACGCCGATTATCAACAGCGTCTTAGTGCCCTCCGTAGCGATTTTCGTCCGCCCGCGGACAACATGCTTGAGGATCAAGCCTTGTTGGTTTACACGAGCGGCACGACCGGTGCGCCGAAGGGCGTGATGCTGTCACAATACAATTTGCTGGTGAACGCACAGGCCATGGCTGAGGTACAGGATGTCACGCGCGATACGCGCATGATGTGCGTGCTGCCGGTGCATCATGTGAACGGGCTGTGTGTGACCCATGTAATGCCGATGTTTGCCGGTTGCTCGGTGGTGTTGAATCGCGGCTTTAAGGCGAGTGTATTTTGGCGGCGTGTGACAGAACAAAAGATCAATATTGTCCCCGTGGTGCCGACGATTTTGCAGTTTTTGTGTGAGGCAAGTGAAGATATTTCTCGGCTCGATTTGACCCATTTGCAGCATATCATTTGCGGGGCAGGGACATTGTCGGTGACGTTGGTGACGCGCTTTGAAGCCCAGTTCAAGCAGAAAATTGTGCATGGCTATGGCCTGTCGGAAACCACTGCGTTCGCCTCTATGTCGCCTATAAGACTGCCTGAAGAGCAGCGCCAGCATTGGTTCTCCGGCTATGGATATCCGAGCATTGGCAGCGCGATTGGCTGCAATGAAATGGCTATTCATGATGGCAGCGGGAATGCTTTGCCGCGTGGCGAGAGGGGCGAGATCGTGATTCGTGGTCACAACGTGATGGCGGGTTACTTCGAGCGCGATGACGTTAATCTCGAGACTTTCAAACATGGCTGGTTTCGCAGCGGTGATGAAGGTTTTTTTCAACAAG
>JBDSJK010000304.1:0-15102 GCA_039917535.1 Burkholderiales bacterium | reverse complement strand
CCCACCTTGTATCCTGGTGGTACCTTGATCTTGCTCGGATCAGGTTTCACGGGGACGCGCGTAGACCACTTTCCTGCGGGGCCCGCCGGCTCGGCTTTTGCTCGATCCTGGGCCAAAGCGGCTCCGGACACGAGTCCCACTGCTAATGCGAGAACTGCCGTGTAAATCTTCATAATGAACTCCTCCATTGAAGTTTGAACTAACACTTGTCGGCTTGCTTGCACTGCAACAACATCGAAACTATCACGGCGCTGCACCCCGGCTAGCGGAAAAGTGCAGTCCATAACAGCTTCAACTAAAACGTTCGTATGTGCGCGACAATCCCGCGGATCAGGTCTTCACTCAACCGTTTTTCCCATGCGGGCATAGTGGCGATCTTGCCCATATAAGCGCCACCCTTCTTGATGATTAATATGAGATAGGCATCGGGTACCCCGGCCATATATTCTTTATTGGCGAGTGTTCCTATATGCGGGCTGAAGCCGCCCCGATGCCCTTCCCCTCCATCACCACGATAACCGTGGCATCCCGCACACATCTGATCGTAAACTTCGTTCGGGTTGTTGGATTCAAGCAGCACCGGGGCTGCGGGATCGGCGTTCGTTACATCGTTCTGCGCAACCGACGCAGTTGGCAGTGCAGATAACAGCATCGCGATGACCACGGCCGAAAATTTCATTTGATCCCAACCTAGCAAATAGGCATTTCAAACGTCTTCTTACACCGGTCACCGCCTTGTAGCCGAACCGGGCAAAAGTCAAATAGGTCTAACAGAGTTCGATTAATGGGGAAGACTATATCGCTGCGAACACGGGTCGTCAATCACCCATGAATTGGCTGGAAACGTGCACTGTCAAAAGTTACTTAGGGTTATCGATGCCGTTGGCGCTGTTGGTGTCGGCTCCGGTGTTCTGTCCAAACTCAGAATTCACTAACCGTTTCGGGTGATTCATGGTTCACGGCAGTGATGCGGAATAAAGTTACCGCTGCTGTAAAATAATTCTAATGATTCGGAGTTATCAGCTTTCGCGGCTTCGCTGACAGTTTCTAGCGAACACGCTCCAACGCAATCGCAGTCGCTTCGCCGCCACCGATGCATAGTGACGCCACGCCGCGCTTTAGATCATATTTCTCAAGCGCCGCCAATAGCGTGACCATGACGCGCGCGCCCGATGCGCCGATCGGATGGCCCAATGCACAAGCGCCGCCGTGGACGTTCACTTTTTCGTGGGCCAGACCGAGTTCGCGCATGGCCGCCATGGTGACCACTGCGAATGCCTCGTTGATTTCGAACAGGTCAACTTCGTCGGCGGACCAGTTGGTTTTGGCGAATAGTTTTTTCATGGCGCCGACCGGCGCAGTGGTGAACCAGTTGGGTTCTTGCGCGTGGGTGGCGTGGCCGACGATGCGCGCCAGCGGCTTGATGCCGCGTTTCGATGCCTCGGAGAGCCGCATCAATACTAGCGCTGCCGCACCATCGGAAATGGAGCTTGAGTTCGCTGCGGTGACGGTGCCGTCTTTGCGGAACGCGGGTTTGAGTGTTGGAATCTTGTCGATGTTCGCGGTGAACGGCTGCTCATCTTGCGCGATGGATTTTTCTTCCCGTCCCACTTTCGCGGTGATGGCAACGATCTCTTTCGCGAAGCTGCCGTCCTTGCTCGCCTTGAGCGCACGGGTAAGGGACGTAATCGCGAATTCGTCTTGCGCTGCGCGGGTGAATTCGTATTTCGCCGCGCAGTCTTCGGCAAACGTGCCCATCAAGCGGCCCTTGTCATACGCATCCTCCAGGCCGTCGAGGAACATGTGGTCTTTGACTTCGGCGTGGCCCAGGCGCATGCCGCCGCGGGCCTTAGGCAATAAATATGGCGCGTTGGTCATGTTTTCCATGCCGCCAGCAACCATGATGTCGTTGCTGCCCGCGACTATGAGATCGTGGGCTAACATCGCCGCTTTCATTCCCGAGCCGCACATTTTGCTGATGGTGGTACAACCGGTCGATAGCGGAAGACCCGCACCAATACTGGCTTGCCGGGCAGGGGCCTGGCCGAGACCCGCCATTAGGCAGTTGCCGAAGATTACCTCTTGCACATCGCTTCCAATAAGCCTGGCGCGTTCGACCGCCGCGCGTATGGCGGCAGCGCCGAGTTCCGGTGCGGTGACGTTGGAAAACACACCTTGAAAACCGCCCATGGCGGTACGCGCCGCGCCGACGATGACAATGGGATCCGATTGCATGATGACTCCTGGTTAAGTTGCCGTCGCTCGAATTCGATCGAGTACGAGAAATTGATGGGGGTATTCGTTCAGCGCGTCGGCAGGAATTGCTTGCTTTGATGTGGTCGTCCAAGCCGATCGGTCGAAGTTGGGAAAGTGCGTATCGCCTTTGACTGCTGCATCGACCAACGTTAAATAAATTCGATTGACTCGGTCGAGCACCGCTCGAAATACTTCGCCGCCGCCGATGAAAAAAATCTCTTGATCGTCGCCGCAAGCGGCGATGGCGTCGTTTACCGACGTCACGTTAATCGCACCCTCGATCATGTAGCCGGGATCTCGTGACATGATCACCGTCGTTCGCCCCGGCAGCAAGCGGCTCAGCGATTGGTAAGTCTTGCGCCCCATGATGATGTGGTGTCCCATGGTGATGGCGCGGAAACGTTTCAGGTCGGCGGGAATTTTCCACGGCAACTCATTGTCGCAGCCAATCACGCCATTGTTCGCCATGGCGACGATGAGCGAAAGTGTTTGCGGGTTCAATGCGTCGGGCTTGGCGCTTTTTCGATGTTCGCCAATGTCGAGTAGAAAACCGGACTGCCGCCCATGTCCGCGGCACGCTGGCTAATCAGGGCATTCACGTTCAATCCGCCCGGCGTGTTGGAACCTTTGAGCTGCTTCGCCGCGCCGAGCACGCCGGGCTTTAATCCTGGCGTTACGCGCGCATAGCCGAAGGTCTCGCCGCGATCGTTGTAGAGCCGGCAAAAATCGCCATTCACAATGCCGCGTTGCTGCGCATCTTCGATGCTCACCTCAAATGTGGCGCGCGCGTTCATTTCGTTGAGACGCGGCACCTGTTGGAACGATGAACCGATGAAGTAGTGCGTCGCCGCGCTGATGATTTGCAGCGGATATTTTTTCACGGCTTCGGCATTACCCAAACCTTCCGCTTCCGGTACGTAGGTCGGCAGCGGATCGAGGCCGATTTTTTTCAGCGCCTCTGAATAAATTTCAATTTTGCCGGAAGGTGTAGGCCACTTGCCGCTGTTAATACCCATGCGCCGCGGTGATTTGAGATTGGCCGTCGCCCAGCCGTCGCGCTGCAGGCGCTCAAACGTGACGCCTTCGAACAGCGAATTGAACTCGGGATCGATGATCTCGCGAATCATCTCTTCGTCGCTTTGTGTGAAACAAGGTTCCGTGTAACCCATGGCCTTAGCCAAGCGACGGAACAGTTCCTGATTGTCGAGACTTTCACCTACCAAGGGAATCGCCGGCGTCGATAACCCAAAGTGAAATTGACCGTAGGGCCCGTGCAAATCCATGTGCTCCAGTTGCGTGTCGGCGGGCAAAACGATGTCGGCGTAGTCGCATGAATCTGTGAAGAAGGGATCGTGTACGACGACGAATAAATCATCGCGCGCCATGCCGCGCCGCGCGGATTTTGTATCGGGCACGCAATTGGCCGGATCGGAGTTCCACACGAACAACGCCTTGATCGGCGGGACTAGCGTCGGGTCGTTGAGCGCGTCGCCAATTTGGATCATGTTGATGGTGCGCGGATTGCGGCCCGCCAACAAATCAGGCCGCTGTAATTTGTTGAAATCGATGCCGCGCATTTCCGGCCCGGTGCTGATGCAACAGCCCATGCCCTCGTGGCCCCACGCGCCGGTGATCGCGGGCAGAATGCGTACGGCACGCACCGCCATGCCACCGTTGTCGTGACGCTGAATGCCCCAGTTCAAACGAATAAATGTTTTCTTGGTGCGGCCATACATTAACGCGAGCCGTTCGATATCTTCAGCAGCAATGCCGGTGATCTCGGCGACTTTATCCAGCGGATAATCGGGAAGTTTATCTTTGATCAATGCTTCCCAGCCCACGGTGTGCCGGCGCAGAAACGCTTCATCATGCAGGCCGCGATCGACGATGATCTTCATCATTCCCAGCGCCAGCGCCGCATCGGTGCCCGGCCTGGGTTGAATGTGCCAGTCGGCGAACTGTGTGGTGCGCGTCACGCGTGGATCGATGGCGATGATCTTTGCGCCGTTTTCGCGTGCTTGATTCAAGAACGGCATCATGTGGACGCCGGTGCTGACCAGATTGGTCGCCCACAGAATCACCACTTCCGCGTTCACCACATCTTCGGGATTCGCTTCGTCAGCATTGCCCGTCGTGGCGAGTCGCGCGGCGCTGCCGGCGGCCGTGCATATTGTACGCAACAAACGCGCCGCGCCCATTTTGTGCCAAAAGCGCTCACTCATGCCGGCGAAGCCCAGCACGCCAAGGGTGCCGGAATAGGAGTAGGGTTGAACCGCTTCCGGGCCATGTTCCGAGATGATCGCCTTGAAGCGATGGGTGATGGTCGTCAGCGCTTCGTCCCAGGTGATGCGCTCAAATTGCGCACCCGGCCCCTTCGGTCCGACGCGTTTGCGTGGATACATCACCCGTGCATCGTTATAAACGTAATCCAAATAATGATTGACCTTGCCGCACAGGTAACCCTGGGTGTAAGGATGCGCGGGGTCGCCCTCGACCTTGATCGCTTTCTGGCTCGCTTGATCCACCGTCACCAGCAACGAACAGGCGTCGGGGCAGTCGTGCGGGCAGGTGATATGAACGACTTTAATTTGAGCGTCGGCTTGTGGTTTGAGTACAGCGGCCATGGCGGGACCTTTCGGGCGAGAGCGGAATGACTATAAGGCTGTATTTTCCTCTTTTCCTTCAGCGCTGTCGATGCAATCAAGTCTGACATTAAGCTGTCGGGAACTTCTAAAGGCACAGAAAAAATAAACTACTGGTCTGAGAGGCTTATCCAGACGGGTTCCTGGCAAGGCATGGCTAGAGAGCCGCATCCCGCTTGCCTCGTGGCAATCACTTCCCTTGCAGCCGCTGGAAGCATACCGTGATTACGGTGGGTGTTATCGGCGCCGTTGACGTGCTCACTCAATTGGCCATGAGACGAAAATCGCTCTAACCATTCGTTTCCAGCCTCAATAACGACTCTTTCCGCGCCATGCCGCCCGCGTAGCCGGTGAGATCGCCGTTAGCGCCGATCACGCGGTGACAGGGAATGACAATTGAAATCGGGTTGCGCCCGTTCGCCGCGCCTACCGCCCGTGACGCGCGCGGCTTACCCAGGCGCTGAGCCAACGCCCCGTAATTCGTTGTCACGCCGTACGGAATCATCCTGAGCGCCTGCCATACGTCGCGCTGAAACGGTGTGCCCGCGGGATCGAGCGCCAGGTCAAAATGTTTGCGCTTGCCGGCGAAATATTCGTCGAGCTGCGCGCGCGTCTGCGCGATCATTCTCGCATCGCTGCGCTGCTGCCAATCGGCAGCAATCACGGGATAATATTTTTCGCCGACGAAGTGCAAACCAGTTAACGCAACGTCGTTTGCGACCAAGAGAATCTGCCCCAACGGGCTATCGTGAAAATCGAAATATTGCATCGTCGTTACTCCAAAGAATCCCACAAATGCATCACTGCGTAGGCACGCCAGGGCCGCCACGCTTCCGCGTGCGCCAACACGCGCTTCGCGTTGGTTTCGTTCAGCGCCTTCATGACGCCATAGTCCGTGTGGGGAAACGCGTCCGGCCAGGCCAAGGCGCGCATGGCAATGTATTGCGCCGTCCAATCGCCGATGCCGGGCATTTGCCTTAACGCAGCTAAAGTTTCGTCTACGTTAGCCGATGGTTCGAGCACCAGCGCGCCGGACGAAACAGCCTGAGCAAGTGCCAAGATAGTTTGCGCGCGGGCGGCGATAATGCCGAGCTTGGCGATAGCGTCGATGCTGCGATTGGCGATGACTTGCGCCGCGGGAAATACCCGTTGTAACGATTCAAATGGCGTCTCGATCTCGTCGCCGAATGCGGCGGCAAAGCGGCCGGCGAGCGTGGTCGCGGCGCGTACGGTGATTTGTTGGCCCAGCACGGCCCGCACCGCCAACTCAAAACCGTCAAAGGCGCCGGGCAAGCGCAATCCCGGATTGTGTTGCGCCCATTCACCTAACGCGGCGGCGATTTCCTGGGGCTGACAGGAAAGATCGAACAAACGCTTCACCCGGGCCAGCACGTGGGGCAACACTTTGCCCAGCTTCGCCGATACGCGCACCGACAACACGGCTTTGGTTTTGTGGCGGCTCACCTCGATCCAGCCCAGGTGTTGCTGCGTTCCATCGACGATTCGCAGGGTTCGGCAATAGCGTTGTTGTGCGACGTTTTCGACGTGGCTGATGCTACGAGCGCCAAGAAAATTGAGGAGATGCGGCCAATTGAGCGGGGGTCGGTACGCAAGTTCAAACGTGAAGTAATCTTGCTGGGAACCGGCCCGCGTGGTTTTACGCAAATCCGATGGTGTTAAACGATAGCGTTCCTTAAAGAGCGCGTTGAATCGCCGCAGGCTTTGAAAACCACTGGCAAAGGCGATGTCCGTCGCGGGCATCGCGGTGTCGGTGAGCAATCGTTTCGCTAACAATAATCGTTGAGTTTGTGCGAACGCAATCGGCGCTACACCGAATTGGGCTTCAAACACGCGGCGCATATGCCGATCGGACACGCCCAATTGTTCGGCAATGCGATCGAGTCCATTGCCGTGAGCAATGCCGTCTTCGATCAGACTGGCGGCGGATTGTGCCAGGCGCTGCGCGGCGTCGATGCTGGCATTGCCGGGGGCTAACTCAGGCCGGCAGCGCAAGCAAGGCCGAAATCCTTCGCTTTCGGCAGCGGCGGCGCTGGGGAAAAAGCGACAGTTCTCGCGCTTCGGTACCTTGGCCGTGCATACGGGCCGACAGTAAATACGCGTCGATGTTACGCCGGTGAAAAAGCGACCGTCAAAACGCGCGTCATGGCTTTTGACGGCTTGGTAACAACTATCGGGATCGAGAACCATGACGAGATTATGGCGCAGACCAGCGCGACCAACTCGCCATTTTCGGACATGCACATTATTTATTTGCATGCCTCCAGGCACCGCGTGGATATTGGCTCTTAGCCTTGCCTAGCCTGGCGACCGTATCGCGGTCGCCGTCCGGTAGGCAAAAAACTTCCGGTTCGCGCAGCGGTAATATGGGCGACTCGCGTCAACCTCTTTCTTTGGCCCGCTGAATCTCCGGCCGCTCTGCATCGCGCTTGGCGGTTAGTGCAAGCAGTTGCTTGTAGTAGTCGCGCGACTTAGTCTTGTCTCCCACCGCATCCGCTGCACGCGCCGCACCGTAGATCGCGAGCAAGCGGTTGGGTTCGGCGGCTTGCACTTTCTCGTACTCGGCGAGGGCCTCACCCGGTTTGTCGAGCGCGAGTAACATGTCAGCCAGTTGTTCGCGTGGTGGCACGAGCGGGCCAGGCGTGACGGGATGCTTGTCCGTCGCGGCTTCCAGATCGATGGCGCTGTGCATGAGGCGCAGCGCTTCGTCAGGATTTTTCTCCGCCAACGCGAGCCATGCAGATGCCGCCGAGATTTGAATTTGTGTCTGCTGCGCCCAATAGTTGGCGTTGTTCTTGAGCATCGCTGCGTGCAGTTCGCGCAGCCGGTCGATGTCCGTCCTGGCACCGGCCCCATCGCCCAAGCGAGCTTTGCCGAGCGCTCGAGCATACACGGTGATTGCTTCACATTGTGGAAACTGCTGCCAAGGTAGGCTCTCCGGATGCAGCTTCAACTTGGCCGCCGCGTTCCAATCGTGATGCTCGAGCGCGTAGCGCGCAGGCATCGCAGCGAGCGCGTATGCACCCGGGAAGTTGCCAATGTCGATGCGTTGTATCGCCGCGATCTCATCGAGTAGTTTGCGCGCGGCGCCGTCCTGACCAAGCTGGAGATGGGCGTATATCATGTAATCCATCGCATGCAGCGCGTTGTATGAGCCGATCGTCATGCTGGTATCGTTCAGTTCCTTGCGCGCCGCCGCGGCCGACACACGGTTGGTAGCGATCGACTCTTCCCACATGCCGAGCCGAGTAAAAATATGCGCCGGCATGTGCAGCGCGTGCGGTGCCGAGGGTGCGATTGTGGCATAGCGGCGCGCCGCCGGTAAGCCGCGTTGCACTAGCTCGGTGTAGTCGTAGCCGTGAATCAAGTAGTGCGCCGCGCCGGGGTGATCCGGATGCTTCTCAAAGAACGGCTCCAGAATTTCCGCCGCTTTGAGTTGGTTCTTGTAAGTCTTATCAGTCGGTAGTGCGTTGGCGATCAAAGCTAGCGCGTAGAAAATCTGGGCTTCCACGTCGTCGGCATAGCGGCTCGCCAGTTGTTGCATCGCTGCCTCCCAAGCCAACGCCCTGGGCCGATGCTCGGTCTTGTCCCAATCTGAGTAGAATTTCCCCAGCGCGGCGATATAGTCGCGTTCTCGCTCGCTGCGTGCACCGACTTGTTCTGCCTTTTGCATCGCGCCCGCGCCCGCTTGCAACGCCTTCGCCGGCGCCGGCCAAGCGAACGGGTTACCGAGCGCGCTCAACGCGCGCCCCCAGTGCGCGAGGCCGCAACCCGGATCGAGCTGTGCAACTTTGTCGAACGACTTATTCGCGGGATCGAACCAGAACGAGTGGTACAGCGCAATGGCGCGGTTGAACTCCTGCTGCGCCTCGGCGTTACACTCGACACGAAATTCCACCGTGCCGAGCTTTTCGCCCGGTGTGCCAGCCGGCTCATCGTCTTCGTGGGCGAGAATCGGTGCGCCCGCCAGGCTGAGCAATGTTACGAGACCTACAACATTTCGTTTCGCGTTCATGAAAGTCTCCTTTTCAGCTTACTGCACGGCGACCCCGCACATAGGTTGAAATGTATTACTTTAGAAGCTCAAGCGCAACACGCCGCCAGGTTTATACACTCGCTCGGTCGAGGCGGGATATTGGCTGAGTTTCTCCGGCGGCCGAATCGGCCCGCGCAGCAGTTCACTGGCCGCAATTCGGACAGCGGCCATGCAAACGCGATTGTGTGCAATCACGGCAAAATATGTACTCGAAGGAACAGATCATCGCTTCCGTCAATTCTGGCGGCAGGTCTTTGTTGCAGCATTCGCAACCCGGCTTGAGTATCAACATTCGCTTGCCCTCATTGGAAAAGAATGTCTAAAGTTATGCCCGCGCCGCGATAGCTTCAATTTCCAAGAGGAAATTCGGTTTGACCAACTCAGGCACAATGAGCAACATCGATGCGGGTCGCGCGTCGCCAAGAAATTTCGTGCGCACTTTCACATAAGCAGGAATGTCTTCCGGGCGCAGCAAATAATGGGTGACTTTCACCAAATCTTCGACGCCCATGTTGGCGCGGTTAAGTAGAGTGACTATATGGCTCCAAGCGATTTCCGCCTGGCCAGTGACATCGGCAGGCAATTGGCCGTCGAGCGCCAAGCCGGGCGTGCCGGACGTGTAAAGCCAGCGCGCATTAGGCGCGACTTCTATGGCGTCGCTATATTTCCCAACTTGACTGGCGACGCCGATGTTGCGGGGGATATTGGCCATGACATTTTTTCGATTTTCTGTTGCGCGAGCAAATGTGTTTGGGCCTATTGAATTTCTGCGCGCGCCAGAAACCCAAAAAAAGAGCCGAAACACCCGAGAGTGTATTTCAGCTTAATATAACGCTGGCGTGAAGCAAAGTCGATCAAACTAACTTCCCTTTCAGGGCGGGTTCAGCGTTGAGCGAAAGATACGCGAGCGTGCGTGCAATCGGAAGCGGCTGTAGCAGTTGTTTACAATGTATATTCTTCACCCCTAAAAACAATTCATATTTTCATGAAACTAATTATTAAACAAAGCGATAACGATGGACGCCTCAGTCTGCTGCCGGGCCATCTTGGAGTGGATTGGGAGACAGAAGTTGTCGATGAGCACGACGATCAGGCTTTTTCCCTCGCCTTAAAAACTGCCGATGCCCTCATTTCCATGAACTGGCGTTGGCAACACGCCACGCCGAAGCTCAAATTGCTACAACTGCCCGGCGCGGGCACCGACGGCATCGAGTTTGCCAAGCTTCCCGCCGTCACGTCGGTCTGCAATGTGTTTGGCCATGATATTTCCATTGCGGAATATGTGCTGGCGTCGATGCTGGAAATGACCATCGGCTTGAGCAAAATGAATCAGGCGCTGCGGCAAAATCATTGGGCGGGTTCATACCTATGCGGCCCGCGCCACGAGGAACTGTTTGGCCGAACGGTGGGTATCATCGGCTACGGGCATATCGGCCGCGAAGTCGCGCGCCGCGCGCGGGCGTTCGGCATGTCGGTCATTGCTTGTACGCGGACGCCGAAAAGCGGCGACGAATTCGCTGCGCGAGTCGACGCCATGGATCAGCTTGATGTCTTGCTTGCCGAGTCGGATTTCATCATTGTCGCCGCACCCTTAACCCACGCTACGCAAGACTTGATCAACGCCGCCGCGTTCGCGAAAATGAAACCGGCTGCGGTCATCATTAACGTCGCACGCGGTGCGATCATCAACGAAGACGCGCTGTTTCACGCCCTGAAAAATAAGCAGATCGGTGGCGCGGTGATCGACACTTGGTACAACTATCCGCGCCAAGGAAATGAATACGCGCCACCCGCGCATCGGCCGTTTCACGAGTTGGATAATTTGTTGATGACGCCTCACGCTTCCGGCTGGACAGAGAGTCTGAAAGTGCGCCGCTGCGTCGGCATGGCGGAAAATCTGAACCGCCTGATTCGCGGTGAACCCCTGACTAACGTTGTTAAACAAGGTCAATCATGACACCGACACAAATTGAAATCGCTGCAAAAGCCATTTGGCAGAACTTGTCTCACGGCACTCCCATGGCGGCTCTGCCGGAGAACGCCGTGCCCTCGAACCGAGCCGATGGCTATGCTGTACAACAAGCACTGGTGCAGGTCTCCAGTCATACCCGTTACGGATGGAAAATTGCCGCCACCAGCAGCGCGGGACAAAAACATATCGGTGTCGATGGCCCCATCGCCGGCATGTTGTTGCGTGAGCGAGTTCTCGCGCCAGCGACGCCGATTCCGCTGACGGGCATTGGTATGCGCGTCGCCGAAGCGGAATTTGCTTTTCGCATGGCGCGAGACTTAACACCGCGCACCACGCCTTACACGATTTCCGAAGTGATGACGGCAGTGGAAGGACTTTATCCCGCCATTGAAATACCGGACTCACGTTTTGAAAACTACACCCAAGTTGGCGCGGCGCAATTGATTGCCGATAACGCCTGCGGGTCGCTGTTTGTGCTCGGCGAAAAAACTAGCGCCGACTGGCGCGCTATCGATCTGGCTCGGCATAAAGTGGAGGCGCTGCGCAACGGCACGCTCGCTGAAGAGGGTAGCGGCGCCAACGTGCTCGGTGATCCGCGCATCGCCCTCACCTGGCTCGCGAATGAATTGAACGCCTTTGGCATGAGCCTGCGTAGCGGCGACGTAATTACCACCGGCACCTGCGTGGTTCCGTTGGCAATCGCGTCGGGCGACAAAGTCACCGCAGATTTCGGCGTGCTCGGTGCCCTTTCCGTTTCGTTCTGCGATTAAAAAAGGAGCACGCCATGCATCCTCTGGGTGATAAAACGTTGCGCATTGCCTTCGCCGGCGCCGGCGCGGTGAGCGGGTTTCACCTCACGGGCTGGAAACAAACCGCCAATTGCCAGGTGGTTGCGATCTGCGATCCGATGGTGGAAAAAGCCCAGGCAAAGGCAAAGGAATTCGGCATCCCCGCGGTGTACGCGGATTTCGACACCATGCTCGCGCAGGTTAAAGCAGACGCGGTGGATATCGTCACGCCGGTCGCGACCCATGAGCCATTGACACGGATTGCGGCGGATCGAGGTGTGCATGTTTCCTGCCAAAAACCGCTGACGCCGACGGTGAAAGAGGCCGAGCGCTTGATCAAATATGTAGGCAATCGCGTGCGCTTTATGGTGCACGAGCATTTCCGCTTTCGGCCCCATTATCAAGACGTGAAGCAGTGGCTCGACGCAGGCCGCATCGGAACCATTCTCCATGCGCGCATGACTGTGCGCAGCTCCAGCTTGATCTCGCTTACCGATGAGCCACCGCCGTTGCTGAAGCGCCAGCCCTATATGCAGCAGTTCAAACGGCTAGCGATTTTCGAGATTTTCATTCATCAACTGGACGTCATGCGCGCGCTGCTCGGCCCGCTCACGGTGACCCAGGCCGGTGTCGCAAAAACGAATCCGATTTTGGCCGGTGAAGACCTTGCGCACATCGTCATGCAAGGACAGAACGGCATGACCGCCGTGCTCGACGGCAACGTGTCCGCGCCTGGTTATCCCGCCATGCCGACCGATCGACTGGAAATTATTGGCAGCAAGGCAACGCTTGTCTATGACGGCGATCGCATGTACATCGTTGGCAGCACTGACGACCCGTTGCGCTACGATCCCGCCGCTGATTATCAGGTATGCTGGACGGAGACTATTAGGAATTTTGTGCACGGCTTGCGTAGCGGTGAACCGTTTGCCACGGATCGGCTGGATAATATTGAAACCCTGAAGCTGATGGAGGCGAGTTATCTTGCAGCGGGTGTGAAGTTTTAACTTAACCTAACGCCCAACAAGGAACCAATCAAATAAGTTGCGAGCCCCGCACAACTGCCGATCAACAGCATACGCAGGCCGCTGTATCCGGCGCTCTTACCGGTGAATAGGCTCATCGTGCAGCCCACGCCAAACAGCGCCGCCGCCGCTAAACCGACGCTCCAAGCCAGCGCCCCCGAGCCAGCACTGAAAACATAGGGCAGCAACGGGACTATGGCACCCGCCCCGAACGCGCAAAACGAGGTGATCGCCGCGCCCCACGGCGAGCCGAGCTGAGCGGGATTTAATCCCAGTTCCTCACGGGCAAGCGCATCCAGCGCCCGTTGCGGATCGCTGGTCATATATTCCGCGAGACGCTGCGCCTCTTTTTTGCTGACACCTCGAGCCGCGTAGATTAACGCCAGCTCGGCGGTTTCCTCATCTGGATATAGCTTCAGCTCGTCACGCTCCATGCCGATTTGGTATTCGAACATTTCCCGCTGCGAACGCACGGAAATATACTCGCCCGACGCCATGGAAAACGCCCCCGCCAGCAAACCCGCCACGCCCGACAACAGGATCAGCTTCGCGTCGCCCGTCGCACCCGCCATCCCCAGAATCAAACTGGCGTTCGACACTAAGCCGTCGTTGACTCCAAACACGCCGGCGCGCAAATTGCCGCCCTGAGCGAGGCCACGATGACGTTGGCCCACATCGTCCACGTGTTCCGGTGTATCGTGACCCGCCACCGGGCCTAAGTACACCGACAGGCCGCGTACCTTCATTGCCGCGAGCACGGGACGCAACGTTTGCGGACTAAAGCGATTAATTAGACAGCCGACGATACGCGTGCGAGCATTCGGCGTAAACGTGTTAGGAAATGCAGCGCCCGCCTGCCGAATCTGCTGCGTCCACAAACCCGCCTGCCGCTCGGCCGTGACGGCTAATTCCTGAAACAAAGTACGGCGTTGCCCTTGCTCACGCGCCGCAAGCATGCGATACAGGTAGGCGGAAGACATTTCTTCATACCAACTGTGCAGGCTGTCGGCGATTTTTTCTGTTGCTGACGTCATCGGAAATTGTTTTTGAAAATCGTAATGGCGTATTTTCTCACAATCCCTTGGCGACGCAGCGCTCCCGACACGATTCTGTCATCTTCACCGCTTAGACTACGCACACGTTTATAGCGTTGGAGATCAACATGCTGCTACTGACAAACCCTACTCAAGTATCTCGGGATGAGATAGAAATTCAAGATTTGCTCGTTAAGAATAATGCCTTGGCGCGGCGTAGTTTTCTCAAAGGAAGCCTGGGTGCGTCGTCCGCGGCGCTGCTCGATCTATACGTTCAAAGCGGCGTGTCGACTACATTTGAAGTCGCAAATAATATACCTGCGGCGCCGGCATTTCGCTCCTGGGACGATAGCCGATACATTTAGGATGACCGAGCTTACGGCTCGTCGTAGGCAAAACCAGGCGTGCGGGTATAGTAATGCAGCGCTTCGTCTTGAAAAATCAAAGAGCGCATGCGTTGCGTGCCGCGACTGTGGTGGGAGTGCACCGCGACGGCGGGGGTGATCTGCGCCGCGCCGGTGACCCAATCGCAACGTTGACCATCGATCATGGAGTAAACGCCTTCACCTTGCAGCGCGAGCGTGACGGCGACACCGTTGTGGTGATGGGCGCGCTGATCGCAACCGGGCGGAATGGTGTTGATCGACGCGTTGATGGACGGAATGGTGTTGGTGCTAGGCGCCAGCGCTTGGCTGCCGAACAGCACGTAGTGGCTAGGCGCATCGGACGTAACCGGGCGCGAGTAAACGGCTTCCAGTTGACGGTCGATTTCGGCGGCGGGCCAATGGGTGGTTTCCACCACCGCCTCGCCTGGGGCGGGCGCGCGTAGCCGCTCGAAGGCGAGCAAGGGTTCATTGGTGGCGACGTAGAGCAGGCAGTCGTTGCCGCCGGCGCGATGGAGGGTTTCGCCGCCGCCGGGAAAACAGAACACGTCACCGGGGCCCCATTCGATCTCATCGCGGCCATTGCGGCTACTGCCGTGGCCCGACAGTACGTAAACGACTTCGCCGGAAGCGACGTAGTTGCAACAGAGCGTTTCGCTAGCGCGTATTTTTAGATAGCGCATTAGCAGCGTCGGCGTGGTGGCGGGGTAAGCCGTTTTTAAGGCGTCCGCACAATCCAGCGCGATCTCGCCGGTCGGCGTAGCCGCAGCAAATGCCTGATCGCGCTCGGCGAGAAACTGCCGCGCCGGAACGGGCGTCCAGCGATAATCAAACGCGTTTAGGCCGCAATGATAATGGGCGCGGCGGGTATAGGGCGTTGACGTATTAGCGTGATCGAAGATAGCTTGCGGCTGAGCGGACATGATAGGGCTTTCCTTTGTTTTGGAT
>JBDSJK010000303.1:0-15521 GCA_039917535.1 Burkholderiales bacterium | reverse complement strand
AAATTGCTTGGCGTGTTGTAGCGCGGTTTAGTGAAGCTGCCGATAGGATTGCGGCGTGCTTGGCAGGTCCCGCCGGTCCAGGCGGTGCACCATTGAAAGCTCGTTATCGTGTAGTAATACGGCGCCCCGAGTTTGATATCTGCCCGATTTTTGAAATCTCCATCCGGGTAGTTATACCCTGCTGCTACAGCTGCAAACGTTCCATTCTGGGGCTTCGACATCGATACGTAGGCAATGCCGTTGACGCGGCAGTATTTCGGGTCCGTTTTTTGATTGGACGAGGGACTGTTGCTTGTGCACCAAAGCTGGTCTCCGTACTCCGTTTCAATGTTATCTGGTGGGGTACTTGGACTAAGGAAAGGACTCGGCTGCACTTGGTCCCAATGCTGGACCCCTGAAACCGTACGGACTTGATCGGCTTTAACGGTACCGTCCGCATTTGCCGGCGGGCTATAGATGAAAGCTGGGTTGTAGTACATGGAGTTGAACCCCGCCGCATAGTAGGGGGGATCCATGGGCACACATGCAACATCCCAGGTGGCGGTAGTGTCTTTCTTACACAAATTATCGTTCACATAGTCCGGCATAAACCGCGAACTCATGCTACCGGAATCGTCCAGAACGAACATGATGTTCGGGCGCATGGCGGTTGCTGTTGACGTATTCAGCGGAATATTGCTGAGGTCGGTAGCTTGGCTCGCCAGACCCGCTAAACCTATGCTTAAGCCAGCCAGAAGGTTCGGTAAAATTGCCGGGATGAAACGCAGCGCTTTGTGGTTCATGTTCAGCTCCTGAAAATTTGCTTGACGATCAATTGTTCTTGAATTCAATGTAGTTGGTCAGACCCTTTACGTCGGTGACGCGCGCAATGGAGCGGAAGTGTTGATAAAATTCTCTGAAGTTATTATTTGCCCCCGCGTAGTTGCGTCCCTGCGCGTTTGTTAAGGAGCCGGCGGTGCGCTCGCAGTCTCTGGTAGGTGTGCACAACCGATCGATCAATAGTTGAAGTTTGTTGCCGGACACCGCCTCCACACCCAAATCTTGTGAGCCGGTCCAGTTTCGATTTTCAGCGGATCCGACAACGTCGACGGCTGAGTACCCGGCAATATTGGCATTACCACCCGACGAGCCATTGTCCACCATGGTGACAATTTGACTCAGTGCGATCTCAAAAGCGCGGTCCGGGGCGTTGATCGCGTTTTGTCTTGTCGCTAGGTTGCCGGCCACTTGTGTACCCGTATCTACCGCTCGCATCATGCTTACGCCCGCCAGCGTCATCGCGATCAGGACAATTAGCGCAACAAATAGGACGACGCCACGTTGTTTGCGATGACGCCGGATCGGTCGCTGGGAATATGGGCTCTCATAGGTCAAATTAATGTTCATCGCGTACTCTTATGGTGGATGTGGTTAGGGTTTAGAAATTCCAAATCATGTTGCGGAATGGAACGACCGTTTCGAACACCTTATAGCGGTAACGATTGCCGTCACCTGACGGAACCGTGTAACTGGGCGCCACGTCGCCTGTTGGATTTGTCCAAAGTGGAATCGTGCCTCGCGTTTCGACCACTTGTTTTTCCAAGTTGCTATTGCGCGTGACCACGGCTACTCGGGTGGCAATAACCATACGCCAGCTCTGAGCGATTTCAAGATCAGTACCGATAAGGAAGCTTCCGTGGTTTGGGGTGTAAGAAGCGAGTGGGTTCACTGGCGACGCACCGCGCGGGCTCACCCAGGCGTCAACCGCTTTATCGCCATTGGTATCTAGGCCGTACTGTGCGCGCATGCTCACGATGCCATCGGCGAACTCGGTTTCGGTTTCACCATCATTCAGTACCATCTGGCCGTTGCTGATGCTGTACGTTCTCGTAGTCATTTCCCCTAAATTGAAGACGTTGGCGTGATCGGGAGACCCATCCCCAATAAAGTTGTTTGGTAGGGCAAGCCCATCGGCTGCGATCTTTGCGCCAAGCGCGGCAACGAAACCCACGCCAGGGTTGTACCTGGATTGACGTACGGTCGTACCGTTGACGACAAACGTCGTCGGGGGTGGCGCCAAAACGAGGAAGCGGCCGGCATTGTTGTCAATCACGTTGCTGACCTCGCCCCGGATACAGGCTGCAGTGGGGGCGGCGGTAAAGTCGGGACACAATGCGACATTGTCGCCATTGTCAAAGCCAATCACCCGCACGACCGGTACGTTGGGAATAGGGACGGCCGCGGCATTCCAGGCCGCCATTATGGGTGTGGGCGCTGTCAGACCGGTCGAGGTCGAGTAGTTCACCTCGATGGAATCCGAGCCTATTCCTGGTTTAATGGTGAGTGGCCGGAAAATCATGGGTGGCAGCACCGTATTGGAAGGGTTGCTCCAGGTGTACATCGGACGACCTAGCGCAATTAACGGCGTTTGGCCATGGGCTGCATTGCGTAAATCCCGCTCCATAGTAAACAAAGCGACTGAGCCATTCTGTTGCGCGTCCCCGCCGCTGACGGTGGTGCGTTTGTAGGATTCCGATACGGCAAAAACCTGGAACATGACCACGGTCCCAATTAGGCCAATCACTACAGCAACCATGAGTTCGACCAAGCTGAAGCCAGCGTTGCGTATGCGTTTTGAGTAGGTAGGGGTCATGTTCGTCTTTCACCAATCACGAAATTATTTCGGTTGAGGTTTGGTACATGTGTGCGGGCACTGAGTCGGCTTCGTTGGGCGCGCGCCACTGAATTTGAATGGTTACGCGTGAGCCAGTGACAACCGCCGCCGGGGCGACGGGCTGAGTGGGAACGAAACTGACGACCGAGACTGTCGCGCTAGAGCGCCCCGGTGGCAGATACGCTTCTAGTTCTTGGGTCTTCCAAATATTGAATCTGGCACCGCCGGTGGCATAGGTCGCCCGATTCGCCGGGGCATCGGCCCACATTTGACCAATTAACTTATTCGCCAGAAAAGCAGCATCGACGCGGTATTTGGCCTGGCTGGTATGACCGATAGTGGTTGCCTGCATCCCAACGACCGCCAATATGCCTAGCGAGAATATCAAGATCGCAATTAAGCCTTCAAGAAGCATGATGCCGCGCTGAGAGTGGTACCGGCGGGGACTGCCGAACGGGTGTTTTATCATCATTCATCTTCTCCTTAGCTGCAGCGAGGTGCGGGGGTTAAACAGCGCCGCGGGTCGGTTGCGTCTGTCACCACCGGGTCGCACATTTTGACCAGACCGCTGGCGCCGATATTGATTTCGAGATTTCGCGCACCATGGGCACTGTCAAGTTTGTTGGATTTGACGCAAAGCTTAGCGATCGGTGCACTACCATCGGCGTTCATTAGAACGCCATTTCCATCCCTAGATAGGCGCCCGAATCCATCGAACGTGATTGCGGCAAGCCCACCAGCAAAGCCCGCATCGCCCGATAGTACGGTTGCATTGGCTGATCCCTCGGCACCGGTGCGTCCCGTAACATATCCGTAGGTTGTCGCGCTGCCCGGGGGCAAGAAAGCACGCACCATCCAGCTAGTTCCCGTTTCGTCGGTCAGGGAATCTAAGGCAGTCTGGGCAATGGCGGCTGAAGGATCCTGATTAGTCAAGATGAACTCCGCGCGGCCATTGCGGGAGATGGCTTCGGAACGCGCAAGCTGCAACCCTGCAACAATCGATTCCGTCATAGTGCGTATCTGCAAGTTTTGCATCCAGACCGAGTAGCTGGGAATAGCCCAAGCGATACCAATCCCGACGATGGCCAGCCCGATGGCGATTTCGATCATCGAAACTCCGCGTTGGTGGCGAAGCGTTAGCATTTGCCACCCTTCGCAGTCACCCAGCAATTGTTCGGGCTGTGACTTGTCCAGCCTGCGGCCGCCGCGACGCCAGAGAGTGTAGTAGTGCGGGCGTTGACGTTATCGACGGTGTACGCGAAGCCGGTCATCGAGTTTTTGCCGGTTGCTGTGGCGGTGTAGGTGGTCGCGGTGGCGACACAGGTGAAATTAAACGAATCGCCCACCGGTACGCTGAGCTGAGTTGCGCTAGGCGCAGTTGCGCAGCCACCTGTGGGGTAGCTACGATTGTCTTGGAAAAATTGCTCCATCCGGACGCGAACGTCTCCCAGTGTGGCTGCGGCCTCAGGGATACGGCTGCGAAGCAAATAATCGCGGTAATTAGGAATCGCGACGGCCGCCAAGATCGAAACGATCACGACAGCGATCATGAGTTCGATAAGAGAAAAGCCTTGTTCTTGTTTCATGGAGCACCTCTTAACTAGATGTTCCGAATGGTAGGTGGGGTGCTTATGTGCGACAAAGATATTCCGACAAGCGGCGGGATCTGCGGAATAAGCGGGGGAACTGTGTCGGAATTGTTACCGCGCTGAGCGCTGGTGTGGCTAACGCCGGGTTTGGATTAGATTAGACAAAAGCCTGAGAATTTCCTAGAATTTGCAGATGTTTATACCTTTTGAGCCAGCCTCGTTCCCCGATTGCGCGGCATTATTGACCAGCCGTGGCATCGCGCTCACTCGTCAGCGTTTGGATATTGCCCGAGTGTTGTTCGCGCGTTGCCAGCATCTTTCGGCAGACCAGATTCTGGTTGACGTGAATGCAGGCGGGGCGGATATTTCCAAGGCGACTGTCTACAATACGCTCAAGCTATTGTTGTCAAAAGCGTTGGTTCGCGAGGTGATCGTGGATTCGGGCAAAGTTTTCTACGACTCCAATATTGCCCCTCATCACCATCTCTACGACATGGACAGCGGCGAGATTATAGACATCGATGCAGCACATATCGCGGTGACGGGTTTACCGTCTTTGCCCACAGGCATGGTTGCGGACGGTGTCGATATCATTATCCGTATGCGCCGCGGTTAAGCTTCGCCGCCCAGCAATAACGCGCATTGCCAGGAGCCTTATGGATATTGGTTCGTGGCGATGCATGCCCTGATCGCGTCATCAGACTTGCCTCTCCAGGCACCTCAAAAAATTACCGCCGCTTCGCCCTAGGATGCGCTTCGTCGTAAATTTTAGCCAGATGTTGGAAGTCTAAATGGGTATAGACCTGGGTTGAGGCAATGCTGGCGTGGCCGAGCATTTCCTGCACGGCGCGTAAGTCGCCGGAAGACTGCAAAACGTGCGAGGCAAAGGAATGGCGCAGCATGTGGGGATGCACGTTTAGCCTTAAGCCCTGGCGCCGCGCCCAAGCCTTGAGCCGCGCTTGGATCGCGCGCACGCCCAGGCGCCGGCCATTGCGGCCAACGAACAATGCCACCTCGTTGGGTTTGGCTAGTGTTGCACGCACGGCACGCCATGCGGCCAGGGCTGCCAGCGCCACTTTTCCGACGGGCACGATGCGTGTCTTAGCACCTTTGCCGGTGACCATGACTTGCTGCTCCGCCCCGCTAACCGAACTGAAATCGAGGCCGGTAAGCTCAGAAACCCGCAGGCCCGATGAGTACGCCAGTTCGATGATGGCCTTGTCGCGGGTTTCCAGCGCATTCTCGGGCTTAATGTCTAACAAGCCCGCCATTTGGTCCGGTGAGAGGGCATTGGGCAGGCGCTTGGCGCTTTTCGGTGGCCGCAAACCGATGCAGGGGTTGGTCTTGTAACCGTGATTCATCGCCAGGAAAGTAAAAAACCCTCGCCAAGCAGACAACATCCGTGCCAAGCTGCGTCCGCCGAGACCTTTGCTGTGCAAAGACGCAAGCAGACGGCGAACGTCGTGACTGGTCAATTCTTTAAGCGGTTGCTGTTTCGCGCTATCCAACAGCGCGTCGAGGTCACGCCGATAATGCGTACAAGTTAAAGCCGACAGCCGCTTTTCATAGGCGAGATAGGCTAAATAACGATCGCGCAGGTCGGCGGACATGGCGTTTGTCACATCGCGGCAAGCAGTGCGACGCTGGCGAGTTCCGACAGCCGCTGTAAATACAGCGTGCCCATCTCAGGGTAGAAACGCGTGGCGTCTTCAGAGGCCAACCCCAGCAGGCCAAACACTTGATTTCGCTTTAAGGGAATGAGCGCGAATGATTTGAGCCGAGGCGCGGCCTCGCCGAACCAATGATCGACTTCGTACACCGCGTGTTGCCCGCAGTAAGGCGCCGTCATCGCGGTCGTGAATTCCTTGACTTCCGACGAAACCGGAGCGAACTCCGCACGGCCCTCGATGGATTTTTCTGCGCACCAAATTCGCAGCGTGACATGGGGAACGTTAAATTGTTCTTCCAAACTATTACATATCATGTCAATCACCGACTCAAGATTATGCTCACCCAACAAGGCCACCGCTAAGTGATGGATTTTCTCGCCGAGTTTGTCGTTTTCCTCGCCGAATTGAATCAGCTCACTGAGTTTGGCTTCGAGTAATTTATTCTTCTCGCGCAGAGTGAGAATCTGTCGCTCGCTAATGGAAATAGCCCGCCCGCCGTGGGGATGGGGAAGGCTGATATCCGCCAGTAGCGGCGCGTACTCTTCAAAAAAAGTTGGATTGTCGCGTAGATAATTCGCGACTTGTTCAGCGCTTGGCGGCATGGTGCTCCCTGAGTGTTTTATAGTTCAATCTCGCCTTTGAATACGGTTGTAGCCGGGCCGGTCATCATGACCGGTTCGCCCGGACCTTGCCATTCGATGCGCAAATCTCCGC
This sequence comes from Burkholderiales bacterium, assembly GCA_039917535.1. Classification (GTDB taxonomy): domain Bacteria; phylum Pseudomonadota; class Gammaproteobacteria; order Burkholderiales; family JALYOK01; genus JBDSJK01. Next base: position 8,895 of record JBDSJK010000303.1, on the reverse strand, counting down.
CGTGAGTATGGACGGAAACAGCATGTTCCAGCAGTCCCCGTTGTATGCCCGCAACGACGGCCGCGCAGGCGCCGGTACCGCACGCCAAGGTTTCACCCACGCCTCGCTCCCATACCCGCAACTTGATCTCATTGCGGTTGATAATTTCCATGTAGCCCGCATTCACGCGAGCTGAGAAATCCACATGGCACTCGATTAGTGGGCCCTGTTGCAGGACTGGGGCCGTTTCCACGTTGCCGACGGCCTGCACGGCGTGGGGGTTACCCATGGAGAGCGCGCTGATTGAGATGGTTTCGCCACCCACCGCCAAGTCGTAAAGCGGCTGAATTTTCTCGCGGCAGAACGGGATGTCTTGTGGGTCGAAGCGCGGTGCGCCCATATTGACGGTCACCTCGCCATTGACTTGCTGGTGCGGTGTGATGATGCCGTTTTTCGTTTCTACGCGAATTTCCGCTTTGTCCGTCAAGCCTGCCTCGCGCACAAATTGCACAAAGCAGCGCGCGCCATTCCCGCAATGTTCAACTTCGCCACCGTCTGCGTTGAAAATGCGGTAACGGAAATCTACGTCAGGTTGGGATGGCGGTTCCACCAGCAAAATTTGGTCACAGCCGATGCCCATATGGCGATCGGCGATGAAGCGCACCTGCTCGGGTGTTAGTGCTACCCGTTGATTAATCCCATCAAGAACAACGAAATCGTTCCCCAGGCCGTGCATTTTCGTAAAGCTTAAGCGCACAAAACGACACCTTCGATAAAAACCTTTGACATCAATTGATTATAACTAACTTCTCAGTGTATGAGTTGCCTATCAGCTCAGTAAATACGCGGCTCGCCCGCAGGCCGCGTCTTGAAGCGCTTATGAGTCCATAGGTATTGCTCGGGCATTTCACGGACGCGAGCCTCGATGTATTCGTTCATGCGTTTTGTGTCCGTCACGACGTCATCGGTCGGGAAGTTTTCCCAGGCCGGATAAATCTTCATCTCGTAACCGGCGCCTCGCGGGAGTTGCAGCGCAATCGCGGGTAGCACCACAGCACCGGTGATTTTTGCGATACGAGACAGGCCGGTGATCGTGGCCGCCGGCACACCGAAAAACGGCACGAATACCGCGTCGCGAGAACCGTAATCCAGGTCGGGCAAATAGAAAAATGGCGTTCCCTGCCGCAGCGCGCGAATGATGCCGCGCAAGCCTTCTTGGCGAGAAAACAACACCGGTTGATTGAAGCGGCTGCGGCCTTTGAGCAGCATTTGGTTCAATAACTCGCTCCGCTGCCGGCTGTAAACAGAAGCCGTGACTTTTAGCTTCGCAAGCCGCAGTCCACCCCAATCCAACCCGACGAAATGGGGCGCGAGCCATATCACTGGCCGATCTTGCACTGCTTCCCAGTGTTCCAGTCCGTTAATTTTTACCAAGCTCAAGTATCGCTCATCGCTCGCCCACCAGAGTACGCCCTGCTCTAAGATAACTTGGGAGAAGGCTTGGAAATGTCGTCGCGCAATTTGCCTTTGCTCCGACAATGTGAGTTCCGGAAAGCAAAGGCTAAGATTCTTGAGGGCAACGGCACGACGCGAGCGGCCTAGGACGAACAGAAAACAGCCCAGCCCACGACCGAACCGGGCCAGCGCTGGCGACGGTAGCCAATGCAGCAGCCAAAGCAAGCCGAGCGCGCAGTAGGCGCCAAGCTGGCTCATAGCGCGCCCGGCGGCGGCGTTGCGCCCGAAGGAACCTTGTAGCGGTTATAGCTCCACAGATACTGACTGGGGCTCATGCGGATGAGATCTTCCATCGCCTCGTTCAATTGTCGCGCGGCGATTTGCTCGTCAGCGGCTAAAGGCTCGGCAAGCCGAGTGAAATGTAAGTGATAGCCCAGGCCGCGCGGCAAGCGTTCCGCGTAGGTGGTGATAATCGGTGCGCCGGAGCGCGCCTGTAGGCGCTGGATAAGCGTCATCGTGTAGGCAGGATGGCCAAAAAAATCCGCCCACACACCATCGCCCGCGCCGGGCGCTTGGTCGGGCAGAATACCTAACACCTCACCGCGCTTCAGGGCTTTGAGCAGAGTTCTTACGCCATTCACATCGGTGGTTGCGAGTTGCGCGTGGTCGCGGTCTCGACCCGCCCGCATCAGTGGCTCTAGCCAGCTCAACTTAGGGGGGCGGAACATGATCGTGATCGGAAACTGTGCCGCAAGGTAACGACCTATCAGTTCGAAGCAGCCGAGATGGGGCGTCAACATGATCAAACCTTTACCTTCAGCTTTCGCGGCCGTTACGGCATCCCAGCCATCGACGGAGCGCACTAACCCGAGCAATTTTGGCGTTGAATAAGACCAGAGAACCGGCAGCTCCGCGAGCGCTTTGCCACTCTCCGCGACCGCTTGCCGTTTAATTCGCGCTAGTTCCTCTGGATTGCGCGCCAGGCCACTAAGGGTAAGGTTGGCATCGAAACGCTGACGGTATCGTCCCGGCGCCCGGTAGGTGACCCGGCCAATCAAGGAGCCGAGCGCGTGAACAACAGGCAAGGGAAGTCGAGCCAAACAGGCAAAGATGATCCTAATCATCCGAGAAACCGACGGTTTTTATTTTTAGGCGGAAATTTGTTACGATGGCGTACTTATCCTTCAGCATCTGTCCAACAGGCGTTTAATCATGATGAACAATTTCCTGTTTTCCTCGGAATCCGTGTCCGAAGGCCATCCCGACAAGGTGGCCGATCAGATTTCCGATGCCGTGCTAGACGCGATTCTAGCGCAAGACTCTAACGGCCGGGTAGCATGTGAAACCCTGGTTGCCACAGGTTTAGTGGTGATTTCCGGCGAAATTACAACAAAAGCCCATATCAATTACATGGAAATTGCGCGCGACACCGTGCGGCGAATCGGTTACACCGATTCCGATATCGGTTTCGATTACAAATCGTGTGCGGTGCTGACGGCAATAAACCGTCAATCGCCGGATATTGCTCAAGGCGTGAACGAAGGCGAAGGGTTGGATTTGGACCAAGGCGCCGGCGACCAGGGATTAATGTTCGGCTACGCCTGCCGCGAAACGCCGACGCTCATGCCGCTGCCGATTTATTACGCTCATCGCATCATGCAACGCCAGGCTGAGGTCCGCCGCGATGGCCGTCTGCCTTGGCTACGGCCCGATGCGAAAAGCCAGTTGACGGTGCGCTACGTGGATGGCGTCCCGACAGACATCGATACGGTGGTCGTGTCCACCCAGCACAGCCCGGATGTTTCTCACGCCCAATTGTCGGAAGCGGTGATTGAAGAGATTATCAAACCCGTGTTACCGAAGGAAATGTTGAAGAGCAACACGCGCTATTTGGTCAACCCGACGGGTCGATTTGTCGTCGGCGGCCCCCATGGGGATTGCGGTCTCACTGGTCGGAAAATCATCGTCGATAGCTACGGCGGCGCGGCGCACCACGGCGGCGGCGCCTTTTCCGGCAAGGATCCCTCCAAGGTAGATCGCTCTGCCGCTTACGCTTTGCGCTATGTTGCAAAAAACATCGTTGCAGCGGGTTTGGCGGATCGTTGCGAAGTGCAAGTGGCTTACGCGATTGGGGTAGCTAAGCCAGTCTCCGTGATGGTGAGCACTTACGGCACAGGTAAAGTTTCCGATGAGAAAATTAGCGATCTGATCCAAAAACACTTTGACCTGCGCCCCAAAGGAATCATTCAGGCGCTCGATCTGCTACGGCCGATTTACAGCAAAACCGCGGCTTACGGCCACTTTGGCCGCGAAGAGCCAGAATTTACTTGGGAAATGACCGATAAAGCGGATATACTTCGCGCCGAATCGGGTGTCAAAGGCATTAAGCCAACTTTAGCCGTAGCCTAACTTTTGAATGACCGGGGTGGCGCAACGCTGCCCCATGAAGTCTCCCACTCTGAGGGGCGCTGCGACGGGGAAGTTACAATACCTCGCCAGGCTCAGAGTTAAACGGGTACTGTAGCAACCGCGCTCATTCATTTAACTTGATGAATGGAGTATGACCTATGAACGCCGTCGTTAAACAATCCAACGATTTCCACGTCGCCGACATGACACTGGCCGACTGGGGCCGCAAAGAAATCAAAATCGCCGAAACGGAAATGCCTGGCCTCATGGCCATCCGCGAGGAATTCGCCAAGAGCCAGCCGCTTAAGGGCGCGCGCATCAGCGGCTCGCTGCACATGACCATCCAAACCGCCGTGTTGATCGAAACCTTGCAAGCGCTGGGCGCCGAAGTGCGCTGGGCCTCGTGCAACATCTTTTCAACCCAAGACCACGCCGCCGCCGCCATTGCCGCGACAGGTACGCCGGTATTTGCTTACAAAGGCGAAACCCTGGAAGAATATTGGGACTATACCCATCGCATTTTCCACTGGCCCGACGGCGGTTATTCCAACATGATTTTGGATGACGGCGGCGACGCCACGTTGTTGCTGCACCTAGGCACCCGTGCCGAAAAAGATGCGTCCGTCATTGCCAATCCCGGCAGCGAGGAAGAAAAATTCTTGTTTGCCGCCATCAAGAAAAAACTCGCCGCGCATCCCGGCTGGTATTCCAAGCGCCTGGCCGCAATCAAAGGCGTGACGGAAGAAACCACTACCGGCGTGCATCGCCTTTATCAGATGCACAAAGAAGGCAAGCTCACTTTCCCGGCGATCAACGTGAACGATTCGGTGACCAAATCTAAATTCGACAACTTGTATGGCTGCCGCGAATCGTTGGTGGACGGCATTAAACGCGCCACTGATGTAATGATCGCCGGCAAAGTGGTGGTGGTCGCCGGCTACGGTGACGTCGGCAAAGGCTCCGCGCAAGCGTTGCGCGCGCTGTCGGCACAAGTGTGGGTGACGGAAATCGATCCGATCTGCGCGCTACAGGCGGCGATGGAAGGCTATCGCGTCGTGACCATGGATTATGCCGCCGACAAAGCGGACATTTTTGTCACCGCGACGGGTAACTACCATGTCATCACCCATGACCACATGGCGAAAATGAAGGACCAGGCCATCGTCTGCAACATCGGTCACTTCGACAATGAAATCGATGTCGCGGGCGTGGAAAAATACCAGTGGGAAGAGATCAAGCCGCAGGTCGACCACATCATTTTTCCCGATGGCAAGCGCATCATCATGCTCGCTAAAGGCCGCCTGGTGAACTTGGGTTGCGGCACGGGCCATCCCAGCTATGTGATGAGCTCGTCTTTTGCGAACCAAACCCTCGCGCAGATCGAATTATTTACGCAAACGGCAAAATATCCGGTAGGCGTTTATGTGTTGCCCAAGCACCTTGACGAAAAAGTTGCGCGCTTGCAACTCAAGAAACTCAACGCACAACTCACCGAGCTGACGGAAGCGCAAGCTTCTTACATAGGTGTGAGCAAAACAGGGCCCTACAAGTTAGACCATTACCGTTATTAGTTAACACCGTAACGCTGACGACAAGGGCGCGGTGAACCATCGCGCCCTTCCTTGTTGACCGTTGGTAATGATATGGCCTTGAATGAACACTCCCAGCCGCACTTTTAGCTTTGAGTTTTTCCCGCCCAAAACGCCCGAAGGCGTTGAGAAACTTCGCGCGACGCGACGCCAACTAGCGCAACTCAAACCGGAATTTTTCTCCGTCACTTTCGGCGCCGGCGGTTCGACTCAGGATCGGACGCTGGAAACGGTTCTGGAAATCCAGGCCGATGGCTCGAATGCCGCGCCCCATCTGTCGTGTATTGGTTCCACTCAGGAAAATATCCGCGCGATCTTGCATATGTATCGCAACAACGGCATCCAGCACATCGTGGCACTGCGCGGCGATTTGCCCTCCGGCACCTACGGCGTTGGCCAGTTTCGTTACGCCAATGAATTGGTCGAATTCATCCGCCAAGAAACCGGCGATCAATTTCAGATCGAGGTGGCGGCCTATCCGGAATTTCACCCGCAGGCCCGTTCGGCGCAGGAAAATTTGCAGCACTTCAAACGCAAAGTCGATGCGGGCGCGAACGCGGCGATTACGCAGTATTTTTTCAACGCCGACGCCTATTTCAATTTCGTCGATGAGTGCCAAGATTTGGGCATCAGCATCCCCATCGTGCCGGGTATCATGCCGATCAACAACTTCAGCCAACTGGCTCGTTTCTCCGACGCCTGCGGCGCGGAAATCCCGCGTTGGATGCGCCTGAAGATGCAGGGCTACGGCGACGATGCCGCGTCGATTCGTGCCTTCGGATTGGATGTCATCACTGCGCTGTGCGATCGCTTATTGTCACAGGGCGCACCCGGCTTACATTTCTACACGCTTAATCAGGCGGGAACGACCAGTACCATTTGGCAGCGACTCGGGTTGTAACCCTTCCTAAACCAAGCGTCGCCAGGAACCGCATGGATATTGCCTCGTGGCGAGGCATGGTCGGAGAATAGCCCTGCTATTGCCGCTCAGGCACCTTGACTTTGAAAATCCCTAGCAACGCTTTCCTGTAAACTTCGCGTTCTCTTTTGATCCACATCTCGACAAAAATGTCCGCAACAATAATCGACGGTAACAAACTTTCTCAAAGCATCCGCGCAGGTCTTGAAGCGGAAGTCGACGCGTTGAAAGATCGCGGCGTGACGCCCGGTCTTGCGGTGGTCATTGTGGGCGACGATCCAGCGTCCCACGTCTATGTGCGCAACAAAGTGAAGGCCTGCGCGGCCGTGGGCATCCATTCCGAGTTGTACTCGTTGCCCGCCGCTACAGCGCAAGCGGAATTGCTGGCGAAGGTTCACGCGCTCAACGAAAACGCCGCGATACACGGCATACTCGTGCAGTTGCCGGTGCCCAAGCATATCGACAACAAGGCCATCATCGAAGCGATCGCCGCGGAAAAAGATGTCGACGGTTTCCACCATTCGAATCTTGGCGCGTTAGTCGTAGGCCAACCGACTTTCCAGCCTTGCACGCCCTACGGCGTGATGAAAATGCTGGATCACCATAAGATTCCCATCGAGGGGCAGCACGCGGTGGTCATCGGTCGCAGCAATATTGTCGGTAAACCCATGGCGTTGATGTTGATTAACCGCGGCGCGACGGTGACGGTGTGTACGTCCAAGACCCGCGAGCTCGGGGGGATCACGCGCCAGGCGGACATTTTGATCGTGGCGACAGGCAAAGCCAATATGGTCGACGCGGCCATGGTAAAAGACGGCGCAGTGGTCATCGACGTGGGCATTAACCGTCTGCCGGACGGCAAGCTGGCGGGCGACGTGGATTTTGCCAGCGTGCGGGAAAAAGCCTCGTACATCACGCCGGTTCCCGGCGGCGTGGGGCCGATGACCATCACGATGTTGCTGACGAATACGCTGGAATCCGCCCAGCGTATGCTGAGCGCTAAGCGTTAAACGTTAAACCATGCCCCGCGACATCGAGCTGCGCTATCACCTGATCTCGCTTATCCTCGCGGCTCTCGCAGCGATTGGGCCATTTTCGATCGACACTTATTTGCCCGCGTTTCCGGAAATGCGCGCTGCCCTTGGCGCCAGCCAACTCGGCGTGCAGCAATCGTTGACCGCTTACCTGTTGCCCTATTCTCTGATGATTTTGTGGCACGGTGCATTGTCTGACGCCTGGGGTCGCCGCCGCACGGTGCTGGTGGGGCTGACAGTTTATTTCATGGCGTCGCTAGGCTGCGCATTCGCGCCCAATATCGAAGCACTGCTGGGTTTCCGCGCGTTGCAGGGCATCTCCGCCGGGGCGGGCATGGTGGTTGGCCGCGCGATAATCCGGGATTTGTTCGAAGGCCCATCCGCGCAGCGGCTGATGGCGCAGGTGCAGATGATATTTGGCATCGCGCCCGCGATCGCGCCCATCATCGGCGGCTGGCTGCTGGCGTTGTTTAACTGGCACTCGATATTCGTGTTTCTGGCGTTGTTTGCCGTGGCGCTGATTGTGTTGGTTTGGCTTTATTTGCCGGAAACCTTGGATCCTGCAAAACGCCAATCGCTGCAGCCCGCCAAGCTGTTAAGCAATTTTCAGCGCGTGTTTGGACATCGCGAGTTTTTGCCTTTGGCAATCACCGTGGGCTGTAATTTTAGCGGTTTTTTCCTCTATGTCTTGTCCGCGCCGGTGTTTCTGTTGGAGCACCTGAAAGTCAGCAATCAAGGTTTCGCCTGGCTGTTTGTGCCCACGGTCACGGGCATGATCCTCGGTTCGTACGCCTCGCGGCGGCTGGCCGGTAAACGTACTGCCGAGCAAACGGTCGCGCTGGCCTACAAAGTGATGTTTGCGGCAATCGCGGCCAATGTGCTGCTATGCATGATCGTCCAGCCGGGCGTGCCTTGGAGCGTGCTGCCAATCATGGTGTACAACTTCGGCATGGCGCTGGCCGTGCCGACAGTGAGCTTGTTGGCGCTAGATCTTTTCCCCACCCTGCGAGGCCTGGTTTCTTCCGCCCAGGCGTTTGTGCAAACCTTGCTGGGCGTGGTTTCGGCAGGGCTAATTGCGCCGCTGCTTTATCACTGGCCGCTGGGCTTGGCGCTGGGTATGGCAGCCTACATGTTGGTCGGCTATGGCGCTTGGCGCCGCTATCTGAGCGTCAGCCAGCGCGCGCTGCCACAGGTTGCCTAGCAAGTCATTGATATTTGACAGCTAAGAGGTTCAGGGCTAAACTGCTATGTTTCGCTGGAGGGGTGCCCGAGCGGCTAAAGGGGGCAGACTGTAAATCTGTTGGCTTACGCCTACGCTGGTTCGAATCCAGCCTCCTCCACCAAGTATAAATAATGTAGCGGGTGCGCGGGTGTAGCTCAATGGTAGAGCAGAAGCCTTCCAAGCTTACGACGAGGGTTCGATTCCCTTCACCCGCTCCAGAAGCATCAGTCCATCAGTCCAGTCGCAACGCGCAACGCCCGATTTTGTTCGAGTCTTGTTGAACCGCCG
>JBDSJK010000302.1:0-12105 GCA_039917535.1 Burkholderiales bacterium | reverse complement strand
TTTCACGTTGCAACGTTTTAAAGACTTTAAGCTCACGGGAGAAAAAGGAGCCGCCAGTGTCGGCCATTGAATCGGCGTGAAACTCTTGCGCTGCCCCATCAACGGCCTTCGCCCCGTCTCAGAATTTTTTTATTGGGGCGAGATGCGCGACATGCCGGATCCAAACGCCGCAACCGATGACCAGTGGGCCGACTACGTGTTCAATCGCAACGGCGCGCCCGGAATTAAAAAGGAATGGTGGTATCACCTGCCGAGCGGCGTCTGGTTCATCGCTGAGCGCGATACCGAGCGAGACGAAGTCAAACGCACGTATCTGTATGGACAGGAGGCAACGTGAAGCGGCTACCGCCCATTGCCGGGGAATGGATCGATCGCCAACAACCGGTCAGCTTTAACTTCGAAGGCCATGACTATACGGGCTGGGTCGGTGATACGATTTCCAGCGCGCTGCTCGCAGCCGGTGTGCGCGCCATGGGCCGCAGCTTCAAGTACCATCGTCTGCGCGGTATTTTGTCCATGGCGAATCATGATGTGAACACCATGGTGCAAGTCGGCGACAAACTCAATCTTCGCGCGGACGTTACGTCGCTCGAACAGAATATGGCGGTGGTCGCCATCAACACTCGCGGCGGCCTAAACCACGATCGCCTCGCTATCATGGACAAGCTGTCGGCGTTATTGCCGGTGGGTTTCTACTACAAGGCGTTTCACACGCCGAAATCTTGGTTTCCGAAATGGGAACGGATAATCCGCAACACCTCGGGCCTTGGCGCAGTGAACTTCGACGCCCCGCGCATCAAGACGCCCAAGCGTTACGATTTTTGCGATGTGTTGGTGATCGGCGCCGGACCCTCGGGCTTGGCCGCTGCCATAGCCGCCGCCGATACCGGTGCCAACAGTGTAGTTGTGGTGGATGAAAACGCCCGCGCCGGCGGCAGCTTGACCTATCAGCACGGTACCGATGTACGCGTGGAACAAACACTCAGCGACCTGCTGACACGCGTCAAACAACGGGCGAATATTCGAGTTATGGTGGCGACAGAAGCAGCCGGTTACTATGGTGATCATTGGGTGCCACTCGTCGATCGAAATAAGATTACGAAAATGCGCGCAGGCGCCGTGATCGCCGCGACGGGCGCGTTTGAGCAGCCTGCGGTGTTTCGCCACAACGACTTGCCCGGTATCATGCTTGCCTCTGCGGCCCAGCGTTTGATTTACCGCTATGGCGTCCAACCGTTTGAGCACGTTGTTCTGCTGACTGCAAACAACGAAGGCTATCGCGCCGCGTTGGATTATCATGCGCACGGAATCCAGATCGCTGCAGTGGTCGATATGCGTAGCGGCGGTGAAGCGTCGGAGTTTGGCGCGAAAGTGAGCGAAGCCGGCATCAACATCCTCAGGGGCTATTGCATTTACGAGGCAGTAGCGAACTCAGCCAAGCATGGCGTCGTCGCCGCCATTGTGTGCCCGATATCTGCAAACGGTGAGCCGCTGGTGTCTGCGAGCCAGACGCTACCGTGCGACGGCATCGCGATGAGCGTGGGCTTTACGGCGGCGCTAAACCTGCTCTATCAAGCGGGTATGAAGGCACGCTATAACACTACGATCGAACAATTTGTCCCCGGCGAATTGCCCGCCGGCGTGTTCGCCGCCGGTCGCACCAACGGCATTTATACGTTGCAAGATAAGCTCCGTGACGGCGAACGCGCTGGCTTGGAAGCCGCACGGCACTTGGGCCTTGGCACACCTGTGGGGCCAGTGCTGGTACCTGCCGAGACTACTTCACCGACCCATCCGTATCCGATAGTCGCGCATCCAAAAGGAAAAAACTTCGTCGATTTCGACGAAGATATCCAGGTCAAAGATTTTGTCAACGCGGCGCAGGAAGGTTTCGACAATATCGAATTGATGAAGCGCTACACCACCGTCGGCATGGGCCCGAGCCAGGGCAAGCATTCCAACATGAATGCGATACGCATCTTGGCGAAAATTACCGGCAAGCCGATCCAAGAAATCGGCACAACCACGGCGCGACCTTTTTTCCATCCGGTACCGTTATCCCACTTGGCCGGGCGTAGTTTCTATCCGGAACGGGTGACACCATTGCACAGCCGCCATACGGCGCTCGATGCGAAATTCATGCCGGCTGGCGTATGGCTGCGGCCGGAATATTATCAAGTTCAGGGCAAATCCAAAGAGGATGCCGTGCGCGATGAAGTGCGCGCCGTGCGTCAGGGTCTCGGCATTATTGACGTCGGCACGCTGGGTAAGCTCGAGGTCTACGGCGCCGGCGCAGCAGAATTTTTGGAACGTGTTTACACCGGCCGATTCGCCAACATGAAAATCGGCATGACTCGCTATGCCTTGATGTGCGATGAATCCGGCGTGATGATTGACGACGGCGTGGTAGCGCGTTTGGCCGAACAACATTTTTACTTTACCACCACGACCACCGGCTCCGCGCTTATTTATCGTGAACTCACGCGGCTCAATACCCAGTGGCGCTTGAGCGTCGGTATCGTCAACGTCACCGGTCAATACGCCGCCGTGAATCTCGCCGGCCCTCACTCGCGCAGCGTGTTGCAGGCCCTCGCGGATTTCGATGTTTCAGAAACTGCGTTTCCTTATCTCGGTGCGCGAGAAGGGCACGTCGCGGGAATACCGGCACGTTTAATGCGCGTGGGCTTCGTCGGCGAACTCGGCTATGAATTACACGCACCCGCGGAATTTGGCGCGGCCCTGTGGGACGTGTTGATGAAGGACGGCGCAGCATTCGGCATTCGTCCCTTCGGCGTGGAAGCGCAGCGCCTGCTGCGGCTGGAGAAGGGTCACGTCATCATCGGCCAGGACACCGACGGCTTGACCACACCATTCGAAGCGGCTTCCGGCTTCGCAGTGAAAATGGACAAGCCGTTTTTCATCGGTCAGCGCAGCTTGAAAATCGTTCAAGCGAAACCGTTGCGTCAGACCCTGGTGTCCTTCGTACTGGATAAATCCCATTCCTCCGCAATCCCCAAAGAATGTCATTTAGTCATCGATCAAGGCGATATGGCCGGTCGCGTGACCAGTGTTGCCATGAGCGAATCCATCGGACACGTCGTGGGACTTGCCTACGTCAATCCCAATCTCGCCAGCATCGGCGGCAAGCTCTCCATACGGGTCGACGGCGGCACCATGGTTGAAGCGACAGTCGTGAAACCGCCGTTCTACGATGCTGAGGGCGCGCGGCAAAAAATCGCCACGCCAACGCCTATCATGAGTTCGCTCACCGTTTCTTCGCTTCGCACAAGTCCGCTGCACGCCTCGCTGGATAAACTGAATCCGACCTGGGTGATGCTGAACAACATGCCAGTCGCCAAGAGTATCGGTACGCGCGCGGAAGAAGCGGACTATTTGTCGCGCATTGCGCTGGCGGATTTGTCGCACCTGAAACGTTGCGGCTTGAAGGGCCCCGGTGCGGAAGCTTGGCTCAAGGCTAACGGCAGCGAGCCACCGGCCGCTACCAATCAGTGGGTGCCGCTCGGCGAATGCGGCTTGATCGCGCGGCTTGGGACCAGCGAGTTTTTTCTCGAAGACGGCATCGATCAACAATTCATCGATCACATGAAGCGCCAATTGGGGCGCGGCGTTCCGGGTGTCATCCCGGTATTGCGGCAAGACGCAGAAATCATGATCAGCGGGCCGCTTAGCAACGAATTGCTGTTGCAAACTTGCAACGTGAATTTTGCGAGTCTTGACATCAAAAACAATCCCATCGTCATGACATCGATCATCGGTGTATCCGCCTTGGTGATCCCCGGATCACGGCGAGATGTGCCGTTTTATCAGCTCTGGTGCGACGGCACCTATGCCGTCTATCTGTGGGAGCATCTGTTGGAAATCGCCAAGGAATTGGGCGGCGGAGCGGTCGGTTTGGAAGTGGCGGGATTTTTGAAAAGTTGATTTGATCAAGGAGGCAGTGATGAAACCGGCAGAAGCAAAAAAATGGCTCAAGGAAAAGAACATCAAATTTATCCTGGCACAGTTCGTGGACATTCACGGCGCGGCCAAATCGAAAGCGCTGCCCGCATCGCACTACGATGACCTGGTCGGCGCCGGAGCGGGTTTCGCGGGCTTTGCCATGTGGGGTTTCGGCATGGGGCCGGAAGGCCCGGATTACATGGCGGTTGGCGAACCGGGCCGATTGTGCGAACTGCCGTGGATGCCGGGCTTTGCGCGCATGGTGTGCGACGGGCATGTGCATGGCAAACCTTATGCCTTCGATTCCCGTGTTGTGCTGAAACGTCAGTTGGAAAAACTAAAAAAGCTAAACTGGACGCTATACACCGGTATCGAGCCGGAATTTTTTCTGTTGAAACGAAACGAGGCGGGGAAGCTAGTGCCGATGGACGAGTCCGATTCACTCGACAAACCCTGCTACGACTATAAGGGTTTGTCACGCAGCACGGCTTACCTCGAGGAATTGGTCACCAGCCTGCAGCAGATCGGCCTCGATGTTTATCAGATCGACCACGAAGACGGCAATGGTCAGTTCGAGATCAACTACACTTACACCGATTGCTTAACCTCCGCCGATCATCTGATTTTGTTCAAGATGGCCGCGTCGGAGATTGCCAAGAAGCACGGCATGATTTGTACCTTCATGCCCAAGCCCTTCTCCAACCGCACTGGCTCCGGCGGCCACTACCACATGTCTATCAGTAACGGCAAAATCAAGAACATTTTCTTTGACGATTCCGACAAAAATGGTTTGGGCCTGTCCAAGATTGCCTATCATTTTCTCGCTGGGCTCCTCGCCCACGCGCCGGCGCTGACGGCTATCGCGGCACCGACGATTAATTCCTACAAGCGATTGGTTGTCGGTCGCGCGCTGTCGGGCGCCACGTGGGCACCGGCCTACGTCGCCTACGGCAACAACAACCGAACTTCCATGGTGCGCATTCCCTATGGACGATTGGAAATGCGCTTACCGGATCTCGGCTCGAATCCTTATTTGGTGACCACAGCGATCATCGCCGCTGGGCTGGACGGTGTCGATCGCAAACTCGATCCCGGCGCGCCGAACAATGACAATCTCTACACCTATTCGCAAGCGGATTTGAAAAAGCGCGGTGTATCGGTGTTGCCCCAGAGCCTGAAAGAATCCATCGATGCTCTGGAAAAAGACAAAGTCATTTGCGATGCCCTGGGCCCAGATCTCGCCAAAGAATTTATCGAACTCAAGCGTATGGAATGGGTGGAATATTCACGCCATGTGTCGGAGTGGGAAGTGAATCGTTACCTTGAATTTTTCTAAGCAATGGCTGGAGAAGACCATGGATAGAGCCTGTCAGGCACGATGCCTCGCAACGGCAATATCCATGGGCCTCACCGGCATGGTGCGAATTGAAATTTGGAGATATTGATATGTGTGGAATCGTTGGCTTACTCATCAAAAAACCGGAACTGCGCGAACATCTTGGCGAATGGATGTTGCCGATGTTGATCGGCATGACCGAGCGCGGGCCTGACTCGGCGGGCTTGGCCGTCTACACCCAAGAAGCGGGCAGAAACGAATTCAAGTACAGCTTGTATGCCCCAGCCATGAATTACGACTGGACCGCGGTGGAACGTGACCTCCATCATCACTTGGGTTCAAGCGTCGAAATTATCAAAAAAAGCAATCACGGTATTCTAGTGTCCCAACTGGAATCAAGCACAGTGAAAACGTGGCTCAAGGAACATTTTCCCGAATTGCACGTGCTCTCCATGGGCCGGTCCATGGATCTTTACAAAGATATTGGCACACCGGGACAGGTGGCGGAGCGCTACGATTTCAAAAGCCTGCAAGGCACGCACCTGATCGGCCATACGCGCATGGCGACGGAATCCGCTGTGACGCCCGATCGCGCCCACCCGTTCACGGCCGGTGCGGATTTTTGTTTGGTGCACAACGGCTCGCTCTCCAATCCCTACCAAATTCGCCGCAAGCTTGAACCACTGGGCGTGCATTTTGAAACGGACAACGACACGGAAGCCGCCTGCCGTTACCTCGAATGGCGCATGCGCGAAGGTGATGATTTAGAAACCGCGCTCAAGAAAGGCTTCCAAGAGTTGGATGGTTTCTTTACTTTTTTGATGGGCACGAAAGACGAAATGGCGCTGGTGCGCGATCCCTATGCGTGCAAGCCCGCCATCGTCGCCGAGACCGACGATTACGTCGCCATCTCGTCGGAGTTTCGTTCGCTGGCGCAGTTGCCCGACATCAAAAACGCCAGGCTGTTCGAGCCGATGCCGGAAGAACTGTATATCTGGAAAGTGTAGCAATGGAAAAAGTCACCTTTGACCTCGCGTCGCAAAAGTTGCGCGATCTGAATCAATATTTACATCACGATGTCGTGCAGAATGGCGTGAAGCAAGTGGACGTGCTCAATCCCAACGGCACCCACAACATCGCAGTCGGCGTCGACGCGCCTGTCAACATCGACATTCACGGCCATGGCGGGTATTACACCGCGGGCATGAACAAACAAGCCAACGTCACGGTGCATGGCAATGTTGGCTGGGGCGTGGCGGAAAACATGATGTCCGGCACCGTGCGCGTGAAAGGCTTCGCCTCGGAATCCGCCGGCGCGACCGGCCACGGCGGCACACTCATCATCGAAGGCGACGCGTCTTTACGCTGCGGTATTTCGCTCAAAGGTTTGGACATAGTCGTCGGCGGCAACATCGGCAATTTCTCCGGCTTCATGGCGCAAGCCGGCACCATGGTGGTATGCGGCGATGCGGGCCACGCGCTCGGTGACTCGCTTTACGAAGCGGTGATCTACGTGCGCGGCAAGATCAAAAGTCTGGGTGCCGACGCGCGCATCGAGGACATGAACGACGCGGATTATAGGAAAGTCGCCGCGCTGCTCGATCAAGCAGGATTCAAGCATGACCCGAAAGAATTTAAACGCGTTGCCGGCGCCAAGACGCTCTACAACTGGAACGCCGACGCTAATCAGGAATATTAAAATGACCAAACGTCTTCTCACGGAAGCAAGCCACAGCTACGATCGCCGCGTACTCGATTACATCCAGCATGCCGCAGCCACTGGCCTGTATGAAATTCGCGGCCTAGGCGCGAAGCGTGCGTTGCCTACGTTCGACGATCTGGTATTTTTGGCGGCGTCGATTTCACGTTATCCACTCGAAGGCTACCGCGAAAAGTGTTCCACCAAAACCATCCTCGGTACGCGATTTGCGAAGAAGCCCGTCGAGTTGGACATTCCCATCACCGTCGCCGGCATGAGTTTCGGCTCACTCTCGGCGCGTGTGAAAGAAGCGCTGGGAACCGCGGCGCGAGAGCTCGGCACCTCGACCACGACGGGCGATGGCGGCATGACGGAAGAAGAACGCCGCTCGTCAAAGACGCTGGTGTATCAATGTCTGCCGTCGCGCTACGGCTTCAATCCCGATCATGTGCGCAAGGCCGACGCCATCGAAGTCGTGATCGGCCAGGGCGCTAAGCCCGGCGGCGGCGGCATGTTACTCGGGCAAAAAGTGAATGCGCGTGTGGCGAAAATGCGCACGCTGCCGGCGGGCGTGGACCAGCGTTCCGCGTGCCGTCACCCCGATTGGACCGGACCCGACGATCTCACCATCAAGATCAAAGAACTGCGCGAGTTGACCGATTGGCAAATCCCCATCTACGTGAAGATCGGCGCCACGCGAGTTTTTCATGACGTGAAGCTTTGCGTACATGCGGGCGCGGACGTGATCGTCGTCGACGGCATGCAGGGCGGCACCGCGGCGACGCAAACCGTATTCATCGAAAACGTCGGCATCCCCACCCTTGCCGCCGTCCGGCTAGCCGTCGACGCGCTGGAAGACATGAACATGAAAGGTCAGGTGCAGTTGATCGTCTCCGGCGGCATACGCACCGGCGCCGACGTGGCGAAAGCGATTGCGCTGGGCGCCGACGCCGTATCCGTGGGTCAAGGCGTGTTGATGGCGCTAGGCTGCAACAGCGACACCTACGTGCAAAACGGCGCTCACATCGACGCCACGGCAGACTACGAAAAACTCGGCACCGCGCCGGGGTTTTGCCATCACTGCCACACAGGGAAATGTCCCGTCGGTGTGACGACCCAAGATGCCGAATTGGAATTGCGGCTAGAGCCCAGCGTCGGCGCGAAACGTCTCAAGAATTATTTCAAGACCATGAATATGGAACTCACCACCATTGCTCGCGCCTGCGGCAAAGGCGACGTGCATCATCTTGAGCGCGAAGATTTGGTTGCACTGACCATCGAAGCTGCCGCGATGGCCGGCGTGCCGCTGGCGGGTACCCATTGGATTCCCGGTAAGGGGGGGTAATGTTTTTTCAATTCATTAGAGCAATTTTCTTTCCGGCATAAAAATCAATCCACGTTGAATTCGGCCACCAGGTTGTGCGCGCTGAATAGATGCTACGGGTAAGCCTACCCACGCAGATTACGAATAGGCTCTCGGCGAGCCGTATTCAGCAATCCGCAGTCGGCTTATACTCAGGTTTCTACTTTCGCGGAACTCATCATGTATTTACTCCGATCTCTCGAAGCCCGTGCCGTCGCGGGCAATCCCATCCGCGTTGGCTTGATCGGCGCGGGTAAATTTGGCTCGATGTATTTGTCGCAAGCACGGCGCACGGTGGGCATACACCTGGTTGCCGTGGCGGATTTGTCTCCCGCTCGTGCGAAGGTGGCGTTGCTGAATACCGGCTGGAACGAGGATAGACTCACGGCGAAATCGTTCGGCGAAGCGAAAAATAAATCCACGACCTATTTGCTCGATTCGGCGGACGACCTCATCGCGGCGGATGAAATCGAAGTCGTGATCGACGCCACCGGTAATCCGGCGCTCGGCATCCAGCACGTGCTGCAATGCTGCAAGCACGGCAAGCACATGGTGATGGTGAATGTGGAGGCCGACGCCTTGGCCGGCCCGTTGTTGGCGGAGAAAGCGCGCTCGGCGGGCATCGTTTATTCATTGGCCTATGGCGATCAGCCGGCGTTGATTTGTGAGCAAGTGGAATGGGCACGCTGCGCGGGTTTCGACGTGGCCGCCGCCGGCAAGGGCACGAAATATTTGCCGGCTTATCATGCCTCCACACCCGATACGGTATGGCAGCACTATGGGCTTAGCGCTGAGGACGCCGCCAAGGGCGGCATGAACGCGCAGATGTTTAATTCGTTTTTGGACGGCACCAAATCCGGCATCGAGATGGCGGCCGTCGCCAACGCGACGGGCCTCACGCCCGCACCCAACGGCCTTGAATTTCCCACCTGCAGCGTCGATGAATTGGCACAACTATTGAAGCCGAAATCGGCGGGCGGACAATTGCATCATGCCGGCCAAGTGGAAGTGATTTCCAGCATGGCGCGCAACGGCCAGCCGATTGCTCGCGACCTGCGCTGGGGCGTGTATGTGACGTTTGCGGCGGGTAGCGACTACGTGCGACGCTGCTTCAAAGAATACGGCCTGGTCACCGACGATAGCGGCGAATATTCGTCCATGTACAAACCATTCCATTTGATCGGCCTGGAATTAGGCTTGAGCGTCGCCCACGCCGCGATCCGTAAACAGCCCACGGGCCAGGCGCAAGATTTTATCGGCGATGTCGTCGCCACCGCCAAGCGCGATTTGAAAGCAGGCGAAACCTTGGACGGCGAAGGTGGCTACACGGTGTGGGGTAAGCTCATGCCCGCCGCCGATTCGCTGCGTTTGGGTGGCTTGCCCATCGGCCTGGCCCACCATCTAAGATTGGTGCGGGCCGTGGCAACGGGTGAGCCAGTGACATGGAATGACGTGGCTTTCGACGCCACCTCGGCTGCGACCCAATTCCGACGCAGCATGGAGGACAGCTATCGCCAGAAGCTAGGCGTGGAGCGGGTCGCAGTCAAGGTGGCTGTGGGGTAGCTGTGTCCCTTATTCTCGTTCGTGGCTCAGGTGATGTAGGCTCCGCCGTAGCCCATCGGCTCTTCATCGAACATCACAAAGTCATCTTGCAAGACGATGCGTCGCCCGCTTATACACGCCGCGGCATGGCGTTCACCGACGTGTTCTTTGATGGCAAAGCGGAACTGGATCACGTCATCGCAAAACGCTCGGCGCTCGGAGAACATGTCGGCAGCATGCTTGCCTGCGGCCGCGCTATCCCGGCGTTGATCGGGGATTGGCGTAACATAATAAACGCGCTGCACCCTGCAGTAGTCATCGACGCGCGCCTCAAAAAGCGCGCGACACCTGAATCCATTCGCGGCGCAGCGCCATTGACTATCGGTCTCGGTCCAAACTTCATCGCTACCGAACATGTCGACGTGGTCATCGAAACCAGTTGGGAAGCACCGGGGAACGTCATCAAACAAGGCCCGTCGTTGCCACTGCAAGGCGAGCCGCAACCCCTGGGCGGCCACGGCCGCGAACGCTATGTGTACGCGCCGAACGCGGGACGCTTTGAGACGAGCTATAGAATCGGTGATCACGTCACGGCAGGGGAGCAGATCGCTATGCTAGACGGAGAGCCAATATTGGCGCCGCTCTCCGGCCGGTTGCGTGGCTTAATTCACAGCGGCGTTGAGGTTGCCCAAGGTGCAAAAATCATCGAAGTCGATCCGCGCGAACGCGATGCCGTCGTCTTCGGCCTGGGCGAACGACCCACGAAAATCGCGGAAGGCATTGTTTCGATATTGAATGAATCACATTGAGCGATGATGTTGCTGGATTTAGTTTAGCGAAGTGGTTCGCGTTTGATAGATTCAAAAGGCATGCCCCAACAGCGCCGACTGGTGCGGCGCGGGGCATGGCATACCAGGAGAGCCAATATCCATGAGGATCTTCAGGCAGTAGTAGATACCCTCTCCCGTGTCAAGTGATTGTTAGGTTATGAAGAGAGGGATCAAATGGTTTACCGGATTTAAGTACGCCGATAATCAGGTGGAGCAGCTTACGCATGGCGGCACAGACGGCTTGTTTTTTGGTGAGGCCGTTTTGCAACATGCGTTGATACTCGTCCCCTTTTCGGGAGAATGTTTTCACCACCAGGTTATGCCGACACGCCGCGCTGCCCGGGAAATACAGCGCTTTGCGTAATCGCGGTGAGCCTTGCTTACTCATCATTGACCGCCCCTGCACCGAGCGACCGGAGGGGCTGGCCTCGGGCCATTCAACCCGCCGCGGGGCCAGCCCCGTAAAAGCCTCCGCCTTACGCACACACTCCCGTACCGAGGCCGGCAGTTCCGCTAGCCCGGTGGCCATGGTTGCCTCGCCGACAGCGGGGATCGAATGGCCCGAGGCCAGCCCCTCCAGTAGAACGGATTGTTGTTTCAATCCCGGGTGACGATCAATAGGTTCGGCGATCGCGGCTTTTAGCGTACTGATTTGTTCGGTCAACACCTCGAGTACCGCCTTAATACTGGCTTGAGTAGCGGCGCCGGCGACGTCTAGCCGGTTCGCCTCCTGGCGAGGTAAGTCCAACAACGCCTCCAGCCGCCGCATCAGATCGCGTAATACTCGTACCTCGGGGGTCGGTGCTTGCCACGCTGCCCGGGCTTGCGTCTGACAAAAACGCGCGATGATCTTCGCGTCTTGCCGGTCGGTCTTATTGCGTTCCCCGATGGCCCGGCCAAACTGGGCGATCTGCGCTGGGTTGATGACGCTGACTCGAATCCCCGCGTCTGTTCAATACAACGCTAGGGGTTCAAAGTAACTACCGGTGGCTTCCATGCACACATGAAGGGGTGAATCAGTCTGTCCTTTAAACCACGCGAGCAACGGCGCAAAGCCCGCAGCCGTGTTGGCCAAGGCTTTGTTGCGCCACTTGGCGCCTCACGAGACGGCAACATCGAATTTAAGTTTGGCGATATCCCCGCCAACGGGAACCACTAATGCCATGACTGTTCTCATCATCGATTGAGTCCCTGCTTCAATTCGCCGCAAACGACCGTGTGGATGCAAGCTGAACGCTCACCGTTCGCTTCGGATACCCTCCGTTTTCTTCGACGAATAACACTGCAGCCAAGCGCATAGCTACGCGACAAGCTTCTCGCTTGAGAGTGGGCTCGGCGTCTTGGCTGCCAAAGCTACTGCACTTTACTTGACACT